>JAFYUY010000063.1 GCA_017549405.1 Clostridia bacterium
CCGGAATAGTCAACACGCTTACCCAAAAGGTTCTGACGGAAACGGCCCTGCTTACCGCGGAGCATTTCGGAAAGGGATTTGAGAGCTCTGTTGCTGGGACCGGTCACGGCTCTGCCGCGGCGTCCGTTATCTATAAGGGCATCCACCGCTTCCTGAAGCATACGCTTTTCGTTGCGGATGATGATGTCGGGAGCCTGAAGCTCCATAAGTCTTTTAAGACGGTTGTTTCTGTTGATAACACGTCTGTAAAGATCGTTAAGGTCACTTGTTGCAAAGCGTCCGCCGTCCAGCTGGATAAGGGGACGAATATCCGGAGGAATGATCGGAATAACATCAAGGATCATCCATTCGGGCTTATTGCCGGAATTCTTGAAGGATTCGATAACTTCAAGACGCTTTACTATCTTTACCTTTTTCTGACCCGATGATCCCTCAAGCTCGATCTTGAGCTGATTGTCGTACCATTCAAGGTTGTTTACCCAGGATGACTTATCTGCAATGGCAATGGGAAGTGTGTCGGGATCGTTTTCGGCGCAGTATGCGTCAAACAGCTCTTCGATATACTTCGAGCCTGTTTTAACGGTGATCTTTGCGTTCGGGTGTTCAAGATTGTATCTTGCTACCTTTGTTTTGAAAACGGTTCTGGGAATTATCTCTCCCGCAGCGAATCTTTCGCACTCTGCGGGGTCATCGATAACGTATATTCTCTTTGCGAGGAAGTCGATGATATTGCTTCTCGAAAGACCTGTGATACGGGAGAAATCGTCAGCATTCACGCGCATAAATTCGTCGAAACGCTCGAAATCAAATTCCGAAAGAAGCTCTTTTATTGCTTCCGCACCCATTTCGGCGCAGAAATCGTCCTCGTACTTTTCGCGGTATTCGTTGTATTCGCGGTCGGTGAGAAGCTGCTTTTTGGAAAGCACGGTATCTTCACCCGGATCGGTTACGATATACTGAGCGAAATAAAGAACCTTTTCAAGAAGTCTTGGAGAGATGTCGAGAAGAAGTCCCATTCTTGAAGGGATCGCACGGAAATACCAGATGTGGGAAACGGGAGCTGCAAGCTCTATGTGACCCATTCTTTCGCGGCGAACCTTGTTTGTGGTAATTTCCACATGGCACTTTTCGCACACCTTGCCCTTATAGCGAACACGCTTATACTTACCGCAATGGCATTCCCAGTCCTTTGTGGGACCAAAGATGCGCTCGCAGTAAAGGCCGTCGCGCTCGGGCTTTAAGGTTCTGTAATTTATGGTTTCGGGCTTTTTAACTTCACCGTATGACCACGAACGGATCATTTCGGGGGAGGCAAGACCGATCTTTATTTTGTCAAATTCGTTGTGTTCCATCTGATTCATTGATAAAATGCCGCTCCTTTTCAAATATCAGTTTATTTCTTTTCGGGCGGGGTTATATTAGTCGTCGAAGCCGAAATCTTCATCAAGATCGGGCTCGCCGTCAAAATCCTCATCGAAATCGGGATCAAAATCCTCGTCGGGCTCATCGTCGGTATTGATAAAATCGTCGATATCCGCAACTTCGGTATTGGTGGCGCTTCCGTCTTCTTCAAAAGAGGGAGCCACACGCTTGATCTTATCGGTCTCCTCGGCGGAGCTGTCCTTGATCTTGACTTCATTGCCGTCAGCGTCGAGCACTTTGACATCAAGCGCAAGGGATTTGAGCTCGCGGATAAGGACCTTGAAGGATTCGGGAACTCCGGGGGTGGGTATATTGTGACCCTTAACGATGGCTTCATAAGCCTTAACTCTGCCTATAACGTCATCGGACTTAACGGTGAGGATCTCCTGGAGGGTGTAAGCTGCACCGTACGCTTCAAGTGCCCAAACTTCCATTTCTCCGAATCTCTGACCGCCAAACTGAGCTTTACCGCCCAGAGGCTGCTGAGTAACGAGGGAGTAGGGACCTGTGGAACGTGCGTGGATCTTATCGTCTACCAGGTGATGAAGCTTGAGGTAATACATGATACCCACAGTTACGGGGTTATCGAACTGTTCACCTGTTCTGCCGTCGTAAAGAATTGTCTTGCCGTCGGGACGCATTCCTGCTTCTTTCATGAATTCCGCAATTCCGCGCTCATCGGCACCGTCGAATACGGGGGTCATGATCTTACAGCCAAGCTTTCTTGCCGCAATACCCAGATGAACTTCAAGCACCTGACCGATGTTCATACGGGAAGGAACGCCCAGAGGATTGAGTACGATATCAAGGGGCGTACCGTCGGGAAGGAAAGGCATATCTTCGGGAGGAAGTATGCGTGAAACGACACCCTTGTTACCGTGGCGGCCCGCCATTTTGTCACCCACAGAGATCTTTCTCTTCTGGGCAATGTAAACACGTACCACCTTGTTCACACCGGGAGCAAGCTCGTCGTTGTTATCTCGGGAGAATGTGCGCACGTCCACAACTATACCGCTTTCACCGTGAGGCAAACGCAGGGATGTGTCGCGCACTTCACGTGCCTTTTCACCGAAGATGGCACGGAGAAGTCTTTCTTCGGGAGTAAGTTCGGTCTCACCCTTGGGTGTTACCTTGCCGACAAGTATATCGCCGGCATGAACTTCGGCACCTCGGCAGATGATACCGTCGGCGGTGAGGTTCTTGAGCGCGTCATCACCAACATTGGGGATATCGCGGGTGATCTCTTCGGGACCGAGCTTTGTATCACGTGCTTCGTGGGAATATTCTTCAATATGGATGGATGTGTATATATCTTCTCTCACAAGGCGCTCGTTAAGAAGAACGGCATCCTCGTAGTTGTAACCCTCCCATGTCATAAAGCCGATGAGAGCGTTTTTACCAAGCGCGATCTCGCCGTTTGAAGTTGCGGGACCGTCGGCAATTACCTGACCCTTTGTCACAACTTCGCCCGCCATAACGATGGGACGCATATTTACGCAGGTTCCCTGGTTGGAGCGCTTGAACTTGATGAGATGGTATTCTCTTGTGTTTCCGTTTTCTTCAAGAATACGGATGGTATCGGAATCCGCCTTGATTACGGTTCCCGCTTCCTTTGCAACAGCAACAACGCCGGAGTCTACCGCTGCCTTGTATTCCATACCTGTTGCAACGATGGGGCTGTCTGTCATCATAAGCGGCACTGCCTGCTTCTGCATGTTTGAACCCATCAGCGCACGGGAGTTGTCATCGTTTTCAAGGAAGGGAATGTGAGCTGTGGCAACGGAAACCACCATTTTGGGCGAAACGTCCATGTAGTCGATGCGGTTTGTGTCAACTTCAAGGATCTCCTCGCGGTGGCGTGCCGTTACACGCTCTTTAACGAATCTGCCTTCGGGAGTAAGAGCTTCGTTTGCCTGAGCAACGATAAACTCGTCTTCCATGTCGGCTGTCATATATACTACTTCTTCGGTAACGATGCCCGTTGCCTTATCTACTCTGCGGTAAGGAGCTTCGATAAATCCGAAGTCATTTATGCGCGCATAGGTGGAAAGGTAGGAGATAAGACCGATGTTAGGTCCTTCAGGGGTCTCGATAGGGCACATTCTGCCGTAGTGGGTATAGTGTACGTCACGAACCTCGAAGGAAGCACGGTCACGGGAAAGACCGCCGGGACCGAGTGCGGAAAGACGTCTCTTATGGGTAAGCTCAGCAAGCGGGTTTGACTGGTCCATGAACTGAGAAAGAGGCGAAGAACCGAAGAATTCCTTTATGGAGGAAACTATGGGACGTATGTTTATAAGGTTCTGGGGTGTGAGATTTTCAGAATCCTGAATAGTCATGCGCTCTTTAACGATCTTGTCCATACGGGCAAAGCCGATGCGGAGCTGATTCTGAAGAAGCTCGCCGACGGAGCGCAGACGGCGGTTGCCGAGATGGTCGATATCGTCGGTGGTGCCGCACATATGAGTGAGGCAGAGCAGATAGTTTATGGAAGCGAAGATGTCCTCACGTGTGATATGCTTTGCAATGAGGTCATTTCTGCGAAGCTCGAACTGCTCCTTGAATTCCGCAGCGCTTGAAACGCTGTCAAGGATCTCTGCAAGAACTTCTGTATTAACTCGCTCGGTGATTCCAAGCTCGCTGTAATACTCTTCGGGAACGACTCCGAGCTTATCTATAAATGCGGTCTTGTTGCCAAACACCTTGAATTCCACTCTGGGCATGGAGGGTGTGATGGCATTGGAAAGAAGGTAAACTTCATTCACACCGGCATTTTCTATTTCTTCGGCGGAAGCACGGTTGAGAACTGTGCCCTTTTCGTAAAGGATCTCGCCCGTGAAGGTATTGACAACATCACGTGCCAGCTCAAAGCCTGCGATACGGCGGGCAAGAGCGAGCTTCTTGTTGAACTTGTAACGTCCAACGGCGGAAATGTCGTAACGCTTTGCGTCGAAGAAGAGATTGTTTACAAGAACTACCGCACTTTCAACGATGGCAGGGTCGCCGGGACGGAGCTTGCGGTAAATTTCCTTGAGAGCTTCGTCGTGGGCAGAGGTTTCGTTCTTAACGGCATCGGTCTCGCTGGTGTCCTTTTCAAAGGTAGCACGGAGCTTTTCGGAATCGCCGAAGAATTCTATGATCTGATCGTTGGTGGAAAGTCTTTCGTCCAGCGCACGGATAAGGACCGTGATGGGCAGCTTGCGGTTTTTGTCTATACGTACGTAGAAAACGTCGTTTGCGTCGGTCTCGTATTCAAGCCATGCACCGCGGTAAGGAATGACGGTGGATGTGAAGATACGCTTGTCCGACTTGTCCATCATGGAATCGTAGTATATGCCGGGAGAACGAACGAGCTGAGAGACAATAACACGCTCGGCACCATTGATAACAAAGGTACCTGTTTCGGTCATCAGCGGGAAATCGCCCATAAACACTTCGGCATCTTTGATCTCGCCGGTCTGTTTATTGGTGAGTCTTACCTTTACTTTTAAAGGCGCCGCAAAATTTACGTCTCTTTCTTTGCACTCTTCAACAGGATATTTCGGCTTGTATTCAAGGGAATAGTCGATAAAATCAATGTTGAGGTTGCCGGAATAATCCACGAGCGGAGACACGTCATCAAGAACTTCACGCAGACCCTTTTCGAGGAACCACTGATAGGATTTTTTCTGAACCTCGATAAAATCGGGCATTTGGCAAAGATCCTCGTTGATTTTTGAAAAGCTGTATCTCAGATTTTTGCCGAGATATTTGCGCTTAACGATGCCGCTGTCAACAAGCTTCTGAAGCTTTGAGGGTTCTACCATATTAAGCAATCACTCCATTCGTTTATTTGACTGTTACTTCGATGGCAGTTTACACTGCCGCGGACATGGTAAACTGAGGAAATCGGGCGTTTTCGGGAACAAATCATGCCCAAAAATGCAGACAACTACTCAATTATAATGCAGTATAATAATATACCATGTTTTCCTTTATTTGTCAAGGTTTTTTTGACCAAAACCCGAATTTTCTTTTTAATTTACACTTTGTTAAATTTCGCCCCCCCCCCCCCGTAACTGCCCGCATACGGGAGGATGCACCCCCTTACCTCATGAAGGAAAAAACGGCACTCCGCCGTATCCTTCCTTATTTAATATTTAACTGCCGATATGGCAGCTTAAAAAAACATTGACAAAAAAGTACCTTTTTGCTATAATTAAAATGTTATAAAGTGAATTTTTATAGCATAAAGGAGAGAATTTATGAAAAAAACACTCAGCGCCGTTTTGATTTCCCTTGTTATGGCACTGCTTTTTGCAGCAACAAGCCTTTGCACGTTTGCTGACGAAGCTCACACCGTAAGCCTTGACGGAGTGCAGATAAGACTCACGAGCGAGCGCGGCATCCGCTTTTTCGCAAAGGTCTCGGGTACGCCCGCAGATTACGATGAAGTGGGAATGCTCATAATCCCGCAGAATCTTTTGATGGGTGAGCTTACTCTTGATACTCCAAATGCAAAAAAAGTTTCCAGTGCAAACGAGGGCTTCAACTACTTCGACAGCACAAAAAATGCTTTCCGTTACACCCTCTGCCTTATAAATGTTACTCACGAGCGTTACGGAAGAAACTTTGTGGTGCGCCCTTATGTGAAATATACGGAAAACGGTGAGCAGATAACGCTCTATGCCGACAATTACCCCGATTATATCCTTTCGGCGGCGCAGTTTACGGAATATATCCTTGAAGACTATGCCGACAAATACACCCGCGAGCTCAAAGCCGACCACGATGCGATAGATAATATCCTCACGGATTACAACCGCTATCTCGACGACCTTGCCGCATCCCAGACCCCGCCTGCGGAGGAAGAACCCGAAACGGAAGAGATACTTCTTACGGAAATCACCGACTGGTACTGGAGACTCGGTACTCTCGGCAGCTCCAACGGTGTGGCAAACCCCGCAAACAATAAAAGAATGTTCACCCCGGGATATATTCCCGCCGAAAACACGGTCATAACCTTTGACGGTGCATCGGGTGTTTCGTATATCGTAATGGAATACGACAGCGACAAGAACTGGCTTTCCACATCGGGCTGGATAACCAAGGATACATACACAAGAAAAAACGAAAATGCGGCATATTACCGCTGTGTTCTCACGGATAACACAACTCTCACAAAGGATGATGTGGCAGAAATGTCCCGCCACCTCACAGTACGCGTTCCCCTTGTTTCGGCACGGTGTCCCGTGGAGCTCACCTTTGCCCAGGGCACTATTACAGGCGCAACCGGTGTGGCAAACCCCTCGTCCACCACAAGAGTATATACCCCCGATTATTATTCCACAAAGGGACTTTTCGTGGATTATGATTTGTCAAACTCCTACGTCGATTCCTTCACCCTTTTGGGCTATAAGGAGGATACCACGTTTGCAAAAGGCTATGGTGATAAAAGAATCGCGACCCTTAATATCGAAGAAGCCATGCCGGAATCCGCCCTTGTGCGCTTTGTGCACAAGCTGAAAAGCGGCCTTTCCATAAAAGACGGTGATATTTCGGATTATACCGGTCATCTTTCGGCATACAGAATAGCTTCTGTTCCCTACAGCGCCTTTGAGGTGGGCGGAATAAATGCACAGGGTGTCGGTGACGGTGATTCGACAGCGGTATTTGCGGATTCTTCGGAATATGCCCACACCATGGGATATATCCCGAATAATGTAAGCTTTACCTTTGACAGCACGATAGGCGGACAGTATTCCGTTTATTGGTATGATTCATCATACGCTTTTGTTTCGGCAAGCGAAATGGGTATTGAAAAGAACAGCCCGAAAGCACCCGCAGGCGCGGCATTCTACCGCATATGTGTAAAGCCCGCATATGAAGTGACCGAAGATACGGCCGACTATGCGGCAAGCGCATTCTCCTTCTGCAGGGAAGCTGCAATTTCCGCTTCGGAATGGGAGCTCGGTACCATCAACGGCTCCACGGGTGAAGCAAACACATCAAGAGCCGACAGAATATACACTCCCGCATATTATCCCGCAAAAGGACTTACCGTAAATTACACCAAAAACAGCTATACCAACAGATATATCCTTCTGGCATACGATGCCGATAAAAAATTCATCGGCACCTCGGGCGACCTCAGCAAAGCGACAACTATTGCAACAGATGTGTTCCCCACAGCGGAATATATCCGCTTTGCGGTAAAGCTGACAGGAACTATAACGGCAGCTGACGTTGCAGCTGCAAGCTCCGCACTTAATATTACAAGCGTCAGCGCTCTCTTTGTTCCCACGGTATATGAAGTGGAAGCAGCTCCCTCCTTCCCCACATTCGGTGATGAAGGTCTCGAATTCCGCTTCAGCTTCAGTCTCGGCTCCCTTTCTCCCGGAAACTATCAGTCCGGTATGTGCGAGGTAGAGGACGAGCTCTGGCTGTTCTCGACTTCAGATAAGGGCACTGCGGGCGACGGCTACGGTGTGATACTGCGCTACAAGCCCGATTACGAAAACGGCACTGCCGAATATATGGGTCACATAGGCCACAACTTCGGACACGCAAACTCCGTGGACTACAGCGCTGAAAATAAGTGCATAGTAATAGGAAACGGCAGCGGCTCTTTCACCAACACAAACAACTTCTTCTATGTTTATAAGAATCCTTACGAGCTGGCAAAAGCGGGCGAGGAAGCTCTTGAAATTGCCGATGAAAACTGCATAACCTACGCATGGAGCGATTGCGGAGTAGACCGCATGACCAAGCTCAACACCTGCTGGTACGGCAGAAACTCGGTATTTGTCGGCGCAAACAACAACGGCTATGTTTATAAAATAGCTCTCGGCACGGGCGAGCGTGTTCTTTCATACGGCACGGCAAATGGCGCTGCGGACGGGGAGTTCAACGGAACATGGGATATAATAAAATCCTACGAAATGTCCGATAACTACGATAACGCCCAGGCAGCGGGCTACCGCGGTCAGGGTTATGACCAGTGTAACCAGGGCACCGACTACGCAAACGGCACCCTTTACCTGACCTGCGGTCACGACGGCATATACTTCTGGAGATGCAGACTCGATTCCGACGGAACCATAAAACGTGACGAATTCCACAAGTATATGACGGTAGGCGGCACCACACACACCTCCGCAATAAGCGGTATCGTTTCCAGCGGTGAGCACCTTATATTCACCAACGGCGGATATGTGAACATCTACCGCAACGACGCACTCAGATAAAATATAAAATATTGCAAAATCCGGCATCCTTTATAAAAATAAGGGGTGCCGGTTACATCTTATAAGCATAAAAACCACGACAAGATTGGTCGTGGCTTTATATCATACCATGAAAAAAAGCACTGCATCCGCAGTGCTTTTTATGGTGACCCGTACGGGAATCGAACCCATGTTTCGGCCTTGAGAGGGCCACGTCTTAGCCGCTTGACCAACGGGCCATGGTTGGTTTGGCTTTTCAGCTTAGTTATTATATCACGAAAGTGCGGGTTTGTCAATAGGAAATTTTGAGTTGCCGCGATTTGTTAAAAATCATGGCGGACACCTGCATCGATCTCATATTTTTCAAAAATGCGGACTATCTCCTCAACCGCCATAAAATCGGTATAGCTTTCATCCTGTATTACCTTTTGTATTTCGGCAAGTGCGTTTATGGCAGTGGTATCGGCAATTTGCGAAGCGTCAATATCAAGATCTTTTATCCGCCACCTTATCACATCGCATAAGTGTCTTCTGAGAAGTTCAAGCTTTATATTCATTTTTTGCCCCCTGAAAATCAAAAAGTGCGCCCACCGAAGCAGACGCACAAAAAACGCAAACTCCGATAGTCGCCAAACTAACTCGATGTGAATAGGCTATTTTACATATCCTAACAACCGCTGGAATCTGCATTTTTTACAAAACACATAGTGGTTATTATAGGATATGTTAAAAAAGCGCAATTATCCCTTGAAATAAACTGTGCCTGATTTCACATATATTAAGTTAGTTTGGCATGATTATTTTATCACAATTTTAAAATTAAGTCAATAGAACGAATTCGATATTTTCAAATTCAAGCTAAATTACGTAACTCCCGTCACTTTATCAATGTTTTAAGCTTTTCTGATTTTGCCCCCTGAAAATCAAAAAGTGCGCAGCAGAAGCCGCGCACGAAAAATGCACAACTCCGATTGCTGCGACACAAACTTCACTTTCCTGTAACGGTATGCGAAAATAGAGCATGCATTTTTACCAAAAGGTAGAAATACATACCGATCACAGAAAATCATTAAGTTTATGTCGCACATATATTTTATCATAATTTTAAAATTAAGTCAATAGAACGAATTCGATATTTTCAGACTCACACGAAATTACGTAACCCCCGTCACTTTATCAATGTTTTAAGCTTTTTCCGATTTTGCCCCCTGAAAATCAAAAAGTGCGCCCACCGAAGCAGACGCACAAAAAACGCAAACTCCGATAGTCGCCAAACTAATTTAAATAATTATTGAGAGAAATCATCAATAACACTTAATGGAGTCCGCATTTTTAACTGTTCCAGACAGTGTTATTGACGGGAAAAAATATAATATTCCCATTAATAAAAAAATCTCTCAATTATTAAATTAGTTTGGCATAATTATTTTATCATAATTTTAAAATCAAGTCAATAGATAACTCTTAATAAATTCTCATGCCGCAAAAATCTGTTGACCGCAAAAGAATTATGGAGTATAATAAAAGAAAAAAGCTCTGATGGTGGAAAAATGACAGCTTCTCTTATAAAAAACAAAACCTATACACTTAAAATAGAATCCCTTTGCGGCAACGGCAACGGCATTGCAAAGCATGACGGAATGGTGGTTTTTGTCCCCTGCACAGCGGAGGGCGATGTTGTTGAGGCAAAAATAATAAAGGTCACCAAAAATTATGCCGTGGGAAAGTGCGAAAGGATCGTGACCCCCTCGCCCGAAAGGACATATGACGGCTGCCCCCTTATGGCAAAGTGCGGAGGCTGCAGCTTTCAGCATATAAGCTACGAGGCGGAGTGCGCCATAAAGCGCGATATGATAAACGACAGCTTCGAGCGCATAGGCGGGCTGCCCCTTCGTATTTCTGAATTTGTTGCGGCACCCGATGACCGACGCTACCGGAATAAAGCAATGTATCCCGTAGCTTCCGACCGCGACGGGAAGCTCACCTCCGGCTTTTATGCACGTATGTCCCATCGGATAGTGCAGCACGAGGACTGCCTTATCGGTCCCGAAATCTTTTCAAAAATAAAGGACAGTGTGCTGGATATTCTTTCTCAGTGCGCCGTGTCTGCATATGATGAAGAAAGCGGAAAAGGCATTTTGCGCTGTATATATATGCGCAAAAACTCAAAAAACGAAGTGCTTCTCACGGTCATCGCAAATTCACGTTCTTTGGGAGATGCGGCGGAAGTGCGCCTTTGCGAATATATAAGAGAAAAGCACCCCGAGGTCACGGGCATCCTTCTCAATGTCAATAAAAAAAGCGGAAATTCCCTGCTCGGAGATACCTGGCGCACCCTGTGGGGAGACGATGTTCTTTACGACACGCTGTGCGGCAAAAAATTCCGCATAGCCCCCGCCGCCTTTTATCAGGTAAACCGTGACCAGGCAGAAAAGCTTTATTACAAGGCAAAGGAATATGCAAATATTTCCGCGGGGGATGTGGTATTTGACCTTTACTGCGGCACGGGCACGATCGGAATTGCGCTTTCCGAACCCGGAGTAAAGCTTGTGGGCGTGGAGATATCCCCCGATGCCGTGCGCGATGCGTGCGAGAACGCAAAAATAAACGACGTTGACGGAGAATTCATATGCCTTGATGCCGATGAAGCTCTGAATTCCCCAAGGCTTTGCGATAAAAAGCCCGATGTTATAGTAATAGACCCGCCCCGAAAGGGCTGCGGTGCCGATGCGGCAAGGAAAATCTCATCCTTCGGCGCAAAAAGAATTGTTTATATCTCCTGTGACCCCCATACCCTTGCACGCGATCTTGTGACATTTGCCGAGTGCGGATATACCGCAGAAAAAGCCGCGGGAGTGGATCTTTTCCCAAGGACGGGGCACGTCGAGTGCTGTGTGCTGCTATGTCGCACATAGCACTCATCGATATAAATCTCTTGTGAGATTTTCGATATGTTCTATTAGAACTCGATATGCCTGACGGCTCGATATGTTGCCTTACGGCAACGAGATTTATATCATATCGAAAACGAGCATAGCGAGTTTATATCGAATTTTGCAAAGCAAAATATATCGAACGAGCAAAGCGAGTATATCGACAAAGGAGAATCAATTATGGAACAGAAAAACTTATTGAGAGAAGAAACTATACACTTCGCAATAGAAATATCTGATATTTGCGATAATATTAAGGGTTGCTCGGTATATATTAATCAACTTTTAAGATGTTCTTCGTCTATCGGCGCAAATCTACACGAGGCAAAATATGCTCAGAGTAAAGCCGATTTTATAAACAAATTAGAAATTGCATTAAAAGAAAGTTTTGAAACTGAATATTGGATAGAGATGTTAGTTGGTTCGAGTTGCATAACAGAGGATGTTTCAAAAGAACTATTGCAGGAGTGTGGAGTTATACGAAGAATGCTTGTGAAGTCAATAAATACTGCTAAAAATGGATGATTATAAACAACAAA
>JAFYUY010000064.1 GCA_017549405.1 Clostridia bacterium
AGATTATGAGCTGCCGAGGCCTTTGAAAAAGGGCGACACCGTAACGCTTCGTGATATAGGCAAAAAAGGCACGGTGCTTGCGGTCGACGGAGAAAATATAACGGTGCAGGCAGGCATCATAAAAACAAAAACCAAGGCGAAAAATCTTATTCTTGAGGAAGAAACTGCAACTCCCGAAAAGAATGTGAAGCTCACAAAAGCACCCCGTGCTTCTCTTTCCGTCAGCACTGAAATCGACGTTCGCGGTATGATAGGCGATGATGCATGGTTTGCGGTGGACAAATATCTTGATGAGGCTGTTCTTGCAAATCTTAACCAGGTGACCATAATCCACGGCAAGGGCACAGGGGCACTGCGCGCGGCACTTACGGGATTTTTGCGCCGCGATAAACGTGTTAAGACCATGCGTGCAGGAATGTTTGGCGAGGGTGACAGCGGTGTTACCGTTGTGACACTTAAATAATGCAGTGCAGAATGTAATTTTTTGCATAAATCACACTTATTTTCTCAAATTGTATTTACAAACCCGATTGATTTTGATATAATATACTAAATAAATATTTTTTTGCGATTTATGAGGTGAACTATGGAAAAGCTAAAGCTTGGTGCGCAGTTGTATACACTGCGGGAATTTACCAAAACACCTGCCGATTTTATCCGCTCAATGCACAGAGTGGCAGATATCGGTTATAAGTACGTTCAGGTCTCGGGTGTTGGTCCCGACGTTAAGGCTGACGTTATAAAAAAGGCTTGCGATGAAACGGGTCTTTCGGTTTATATCACCCATTCTCCCATGAACAGAATCATTGACGATACCGATGCACTCATTGAAGAGCACAAGCTGTTCGGGTGCAACGTTATAGGTCTTGGCTCCGCAGGCGAATACAGCAAGAGCTATGAAGGTTTTGCACGTCTTGCACAGGATATTGCTCCCGCTGTGGAAAAAATGAAAAAAGCGGGTATGTATTTCAGCTTTCACAATCACTGGAAGGAATTTGAAAAGAAGGATGGCAAGTATTTTCTTTCCGCTTTCACCGAAAATTCCGATATGAGTGCCGTTAAGATCACAGCAGATGTTTATTGGCTCCATTTTTCCGGTCTTAATGAGTGTGACTGGCTTGAAGAAAATGCAGACATTATTTCCTGCACACACTTCAAAGATCTCGGAGTTCACGACGGACAGCAGCAGATAATTGAGATAATGCACGGCAACCTCAATTACCCCAAGATCCTTGAATCCTGCAAAAAGGCAGGTATTGAATATAATTTTGTTGAGCTTGATACCACTCGTATGGATCCATTCAAAGCGATGAAGGTGAGCTACGACAACCTTATGTCCACAGGTTATTTTGAATAATCACATAAAATACGGAGGAATTCTATAATGGCAACTTTAAAAATGCTCGCCATTGACCTTGGCGCTTCCAGCGGCAGAGGTATGGTCGGCAAATTTGACGGTAACAAGATAACTCTCGAAGAGATCCATCGTTTCCCCAACAACACGATCAATGTAAACGGTAGCTTGTATTGGGATATACTTCGCATATTCGGTGAAATAAAAACAGCGCTTCACAACTGCGCTATGGGTGAAAATAAAGATATCAAGACCATGGCGATAGACACATGGGGTGTTGACTTCGGACTTCTTGATAAAGGCGGTAAGCTTATTGAAAATCCTTATTGCTACCGCGATGAAAGAACTACAAAGGGCATAATGGAAGAACTTTATAAGGTTATTCCCAAGGAGGAGCTTTATAAGATCACAGGTACTCAGGCTCTTAACTTCAACTCCATTTATCAGCTCTATACTCTCGTTAAAGAACGCCCCGAGGCTCTTTCCAACGCAAAGGATCTGCTCTTTATTCCCGACCTTCTCAAGTACTTCCTCACTGGCGTTAAGCAGACCGAATACACCGTTGCATCAACTGCTCAGCTTCTTGATGCCGCAAAGCGCGACTGGGCATACGATGTAATTGATAAGCTCGGTATGCCCCGCGAAATTTTCGGAAACATAGTTGCTCCCGGAACTGTTTGCGGTAAGCTTCTTCCTCAGATAGTTGAAGAGATAGGCGGAATAGACCCGACTGTTGTAAACACCGCATCCCATGACACAGCGGCGGCAGTAGTTGCGGTTCCTGCAAAGAACGACGATTTCATATACATATCAAGCGGAACATGGTCTTTGATGGGCAAAGAGCTTGCAGAGCCCTGCCTTACAGACCTTTCCTACAAGTACGACATAACAAACGAAGGCGGTGCTGAAAGAAAGATCCGTTTCCTCAAAAACATCATGGGTCTTTGGATCGAGCAGGAATCCCGCCGTCAGTGGCAGAGAGAGGGCGAGGATGTTTCCTTCAACGACCTTTCCAATGCAGCGGTTGCTTCTCAGCCTCTGAAGTGCCTTATCAATCCCGACGATCTTTCGTTCCAGACTCCCGGAAATATGCCCCGTCGCATTCAGGAATACTGCGAAAAGACCGGTCAGTATGTTCCTCAGACGAAGGGCGAGATCGTAAGATGTATCTTCGACAGCCTTGCACTTTGCTACCGTCATACAGTTACAATGCTTGATGATATCACCGGTAAGAAGACACCCTTCATCAACATCGTTGGCGGCGGAACAAAGGAAGAACCTCTTTGCCGCTTTACTGCAGATGCGTGCGCTCGTCCTGTTTACACAGGTCCCGTTGAGGCTACAGCTCTTGGCAACATTGCAGTTCAGGCTATTTCGTGCGGTGAGATCAAAGACGTTGCGGAAGCTCGCCAGGTCATTGCAAATTCTTTTGAGATCAAGTGCTTTGAACCCAAGGATACAGCAATGTGGGATGAGGGATATGCAAAGTTCCTCAAGCTTATTGGAAAATAATTTTTGAAATTTTAATTTCACATAAAGGAGAATAAAAATGTCCATCGAAAAATCCTATGAACTCGCCCGCGAACAGTTCGCGCAGATCGGCGTTGATACCGACAAGGCGATAGAAAGACTCAAGAATATTCCTATTTCCATCCATTGCTGGCAGGGAGACGACGTTGCAGGTTTTGAAAACCTCGACGGCGGTCTTGACGGCGGTCTTGCAGTAACAGGTAACTATCCCGGAAAGGCTAAGACTCCCGATCAGCTGAGAGCAGACATGAACTTTGCATTCTCTCTCATCCCCGGTCCCAAGAAGGCGAACATTCACGCATTCTACAGTGAACCCAAGAATGTTAAGGTTGACCGTGATTCCATTACCACAGAATGCTTTACAGAGTGGGCAGACTGGGCTGTTGAACAGAAGATAGGTCTTGACTTCAACCCCACATGCTTCTCCCACGCAAAGAGCTCCGACGGACTCACACTTTCTCACCCCGATGAAGGCATCCGTCAGTTCTGGATCGACCACTGCATCCGCAGCCGTGAAATTTCCGAATTCCTCGGAAAGCGCACAGGCATCCGTTCTGTAAATAATATCTGGGTTCCCGACGGATATAAAGATAACTGCTATGACAAGGTTGCTCCCCGCGCAAGACTTCTTGACTCTCTCAATAAGATCGAAGCTAAGAAGCTTGATTCCAAGTATACCAAGGATGCTGTTGAATCCAAGGTGTTTGCTGTTGGCGTTGAAGCATTTACCGTTGGTTCCCACGAGTTCTACATGGGCTACGGCATGAAGAACCCCGATGTTATGGTTTGCCTTGATGCGGGCCACTTCCATCCCACAGAAGTTATCTCTAATAAGATATCTTCCATGCTTCTTTTCTCCGATGAAATTCTTCTTCACGTTTCCCGCCCCATGCGTTGGGACAGTGACCACGTTGTTATTCTCGATGATGAGCTTCAGGCTATTGCTCAGGAGATCATCCGCAACGATTTCGAAAGCCGCGTAAACATCGCACTCGACTTCTTTGATGCAAGTATAAACAGAATTGCCGCTTGGGTAATTGGTTCCAGAAACACTCAGAAGGCACTTCTCAAGGCTATGCTTGAGCCTATCGATCTTCTTAAGAAGGCAGAATATGACTTTGACTTCACCACAAGACTCGCTCTTACCGAAGAATATAAGTCCTATCCCTTCGGAGCAGTTTGGGATTACTACTGTGAGCAGATGGGTGTTCCCACACGTGAAGCTTGGCTTGAAAAGGTTCGTACATACGAAAAAGACGTTCTTCTCAAGAGATAAGCTTTCTTAAATATTAAAATATAGAATGAGGGCAGTACCGCAAGGTACTGCCCTCAGCTTGTTGCAAAACCATCAAAAGTTTTCAGAGTCAAAAGGCTCTGCCTCTTGTCGTCCCGTGCTGAATTTTTGTAAAATGTAAAGATTGCTGCATTCAATTCCGTAAAACTTGGTGTTTAAAGAGCAGAACCGCCCGAGATCAGTTTTTTGCGAACATCGACACCCGAGATCTTTCTCACATCCCCGCAGGAATCAATGGCAGTCACGGCGGCAACGCCGGCAGCCTCACCCAGCTGGTTAAGATTTACCATGACGCGCAAAGCTCCGTATGCCATTGGGTCTGCGTTTAACATTCTGCCTGCGGCAATTATGTTTTTATATTGTTCCTGCACGAGCACGGAAAACGGTATCTGATAATACTTTGCCTCGGGAATAGCAACACCATTTTCTTCACGCCAGTTGCCGAAAACATAGTTGCGCTCCGCACCTTTCATATAGACCGTTTTTCCGTTTAAATAAAAGAATTTCACACCGCCGTCCTTGTCGTGCATATCAATTCGGTATGTTCCTTGAAGGATGGCATCATCATAACGCTTGCCGTAAAGCATATCCCATCCGTCAGCCTTATATTTTGTTTTGTAATGCACCGTCTCGCGTATGCCCGCAAGGGAATTGAGTCCGACGATTCGAGGGTCTGCATCAGAGTATTTTCTTAACAGTTCGGTAAGTGCATAGGCTTTTCTTCTGCCCTCGATTTCGGTATATGTCAGGTCATCTGCCTTTGAACAATCAACTCCAAAAACATGGAAATCGGCACGCAGAGTGATGTTGGGAAGCCCCGGCACATCTTCGCTCCATCCGAAATCATCGGGAAGTCCGAATTCGCTTCCGTGCTCGGCAATAAGCTTTCTGTGATCGACTCCCTCAAGATCGCCTTGCCAAAGAAAGCATGGGGTAGGGGGTTGCAAGGTGTTTTCACGGTATGATGTGACGCCTAAGTATTTCATTAAATCGCCATCGCCTGTGGCATCAATATAAAACTTTGCTTTTACAGCACTTCTGCCGTCTTTGTTTTCTATTATGGCAGCTATTATTTCATCATTCTCGCAAAGAGCGCCTACGCATATAGTGTGCAGATATACCTTTATCTTTTCTTCAATAACGAGCTTATCAAGTTCGTATTTCAAACGGTTGGGATCAAATTTGATGGCTGTGGAAGGATCGTCAGTAAGTATCGCAGACCCGCTTTTTTCAAGCCTTTCTGTCATTTCCCCTGTGAGACCCGCTATGACCTGATTTTTATAATCGGTATCTTTCAGACTGTGCCATATGTTCACAAGGCCTGCAGTTGCGGTGCCGCCAAAGCAGTTGGCACGCTCAACAAGAACGACTTTTGCACCCATTCTTGCGGCTCTGACTGCGGCAAAAACACCTGTGCAGCTACCACCGGCAACAAACACATCTGCTTCATAACAAACCGGTAATTGTTTTTCGGGTTCGGTAATATAGTTCATGGTTAAACCTCTTTTTGTGTGAATGGTGAAAAAGCTCCGCAGAAATTGCAACCGCGGAGCTTTTTTGTTTTACTTGATTTCGAAATTGAGACCTTCGGGAATATTTCTCACAATAGGTTCTTTTTCGGGGTCGATAACAACAACGACTGCGTTCTTATCTTCCCAGTGGTTTGCAATGTTATATGCCATGGAATAATCACATTTTATGCTTGCACCGCGAAGCTGTCCTATGGGCTGACCGATATGCTGGATATAGATGTTCTTGTCATCTACTTCTTTGGATTTGGAATCAAGCACCAAAAGTTGTCCGTATGCTCTGTCTATAATGTTATATTCGGTGAGGCAGTTTGCAGTTTCTGAAACCTGGGCACCGCTATAAAGCTCGCATCCTCTGTTTCTTACGATGGAACCCCAGCCGTAACCGCCCTTACGCATTACGTTGTATGCTATATAAACATTTCGGGTTATACGCTTGTAATTGTCTTTTTTGCCTGCAAGCTGTTCTGCCGTGGGCGGTTTGTTATAGAATTCAACTGCCCAGTAAACATATTCCATAAGGTTGGACTTATAATTGATATTTTCCTGTATACAGTCTCCTGTGGAGGTTGAACGCTGGTGCGTAACGGCTGTGTCGTATATCTGATACATCCAGTTGTTTTCAACGTTGTATCCGTTAACTCCGCCGTAAACTTCAACTGCATTACCGTAGTTTATAACTCTTCCCGTGCCGTGGAAGTCGAGGGAAAGAACAGAACCACCGATCCAGGAGAACACGCAGTTTGTAACTGTTCTGTTCTTGCATTCACCGGCTCCGCCCATGCCATGACCGCCAACGAACTTGAAGGAGATGTTATCAATAATAACGTCGTCGGAATCTCCGTTTACGATGTTATATTTTTCACCAATTTCAATGGATTTGAACTTTTCACCGGGGTTTCCGCCCTTATAGTAGAGATAAAGCTCTCCTGAACCGTTTACGTTTCCGTTAAGCTCAGAATAGAACTGAAGGTCGGCGTTGAGGCTTTCGGGGCCTGTAACACCAAAGAGATCTTTGTTCATTATAAGACCATATTTTTCGTTATAGCAGTTTTCGCTATAATCCCATATATCATGGTCAAATGCCATAACGCCTACATTGACGAGCTTATCCGCACATACCCATACGTTTTCCCATTGAGTTTCGGACCAGAGTGCAGGGTCGGCATAGTTCTTCTTGGATTGTGTGATGATGGGTTTGGGTCCCTCACCATATGCTCCATATACGAATCCGCTGGAAACTCCCAAAGTTCCGCGGTAAAGACCGCCGCGTTCAAAGAGTATTGCGGTACCTTTTCCGGCAAGACGCATTTTTCTGAGACCTGCTATTGTTTTAAATGCGGTTTCGGGGGTTCTTCCGTCATTATCGTCGCTTCCGTTCTTTTCGGAAACGTAATATATGTCGCGGGTTATTTTATCTTTATAGATCTCTGCAGTGTTTGGCGTGTTAAGAATATCCTGCTTCATTTTTTCGGATATTGTGTCAATACCTGCGCGGATCGCTTCGCCTTTGAGATTTGCTGATTGCTCGTAAAGACCTTTTATGTAATCTTCGGCTTTATTACCTGAAAGAACGTAGCTGTTTCCTGTGTCAGATGAGGGAGTCCATGTAACATTTTCGTCACCGGAGGCAGCATATATCTGAGTTTTTGCCCAGTGAGCATCTATGTCGGTGAAGGATGTTGCTGCGCTTTCTCCGTTGGGAATTCGGCCGAGGAATCTGTTTACCATGGTAACTACTTCTGCTCGGGTGATGTTGTTATCGGGGCGGAAGGTGTTATCCTCATAGCCTGCAACTATGTTGTTTGCAACAGCGAAGTTGATGGCGGGAGCATAAGGGTTGGTTTCCTTGACATCGGGGAATGATTTGAGCTTTGTTGAAGCAGATCCGTCTGAGAAGTTTGAAAGATTGAATATAAGCTCTGCAAATTCTCCGCGGGTGATATTTTGCGCGGGGAGGATCTGTGTGCCATAGCCGGCTTCGATTTTTTCGAGGAAACCGAGCTTCTGGAACAGACCGATGTAACTTTCATACCATGCACCGCTTTCAACGTCAGCATAGTTTGCGGTGATCTTTCCCTTAATGGTATTTTCATCTGTTATAAGGCGGGTGAGAAGAGTAATTGCTTCGGCTCTTGTCATATTGTTCTGAGGAAGGAATGTGCCGTCTGCATATCCTGCCACATAATGAGCGTTTTTGTTAACAGAAACCACAACAGAAGTTGTGATGCCGATCTCGTTTACACCGGATGCAAGGGTGTATATTCCGTTATCGGAAGAAACCGTTTTTCCGTTCACGGATGCAGTGGTGGCGGGGATACCGTAGATGTCTGTAAGAAGAAATCCCTTAACGTTGCCGCCATCAAACTGAGGTTCACAGTGGCCACCGGAGATCTTTATGATGTAATCTGCTACGTTTGAAGGAATGTTCTGAGCGGTGTCTGCAGGGAGAATAATTATTTTCTTTCCGCTTACCTTACCGGTGCCTGCCGTAATGCTGCCGGAAATTGTTCCGCCGTAAACTGAAAGAACCACGCTTCCGTTGATAACGGCGTTGTCTTCGGCACCTATAACAAGATCTCCGATTTCTCCGGATCTTATGTCTGTTACAACAATGCCGTTTACTGTACCGCCAGAGGAGCCTGCAACGACTTTTGATGCTACGGCACCATCAATAACTATCTTGGGGCTACCGTTCATCGTTCCGTTTCCGGAGTTTCCCGTTATGATATTATCGGTTTCTCCGCCGTTCACTTTTATGTAAGTGTCGCCGTCAACTGTGAGACCTGCGGCTGAACCTGCAACGATGTTTGTAAACTTTCCGGCATCAATATATGCGGATGCGGTTCCTTCAGCGTGTTTGCCGATCGCAATCGAGGGGGGATTGGGGTATGTTATTGTTGTAATACCCGTGGCGCTTGTGTATTTAAGCTCGTGGAATGTGTCAAACTCGTTAGCTGTTGTAAGTGCATATCCGTTGGTGAAGAGGAAAGCGCCGTTGTCCATTTTAAGGGTGACAAAATCAAGTATAAGATCGCCCTTAAGATGTACTTCCGTTACGGGTGCATCTGCTGTTCCGCAGAAACTTACGATATTTCCGAGAGCTTTTGTGCCGATACCCTTTATGGTAACGGGTTTTCTGCCCTCAAGATCTTTGAAATTTCCAAAATCCGCGGTACCTGTCATAATAATGGTGCCGCCTTCTGTACCAAGGGCATTAAGTGCGTCCTGTACTGTTCTGAAGCAGGCACGGGATTTTGCAAGATAGGTTAACTTTCCGAAACTGCTGAGAAAGACAGTTCGTTCTCCGTCAATGATCTCTACCTGCGGGTCTGCAGCGAAGGCTGTGAAGGGAATGATACACAGCACGGTCACAGCCGCAAGAAATACGGCGAGGAGTCTTTTTGTTTTCATTTCTTTTCTCCTTTTGATTTTTAGTAAGGAAATGCATATTGCAACTCTCCACAAATATATTATACAATAAAATGATGATAATGACAATACTTTTTGTGAGATTTATCGCTTTTAAACATAAATTAACGATTAAATAAAATATCCGTCCGCAGTTTGTGCGGACGGATAAAGTGAATAATCTGAAGGTCAATTGCGTTTTGCAAGTCCTGCAGGGGTATTTATTACTACAGGATCGCGCTTGGGATCGATAACGACAACAAGCGGGTTTTTGTCGCCCCAGTGTTTAACGAGGTTGTCTGCAGCGTTATAATCGCAGAGAGCGTACATGCCTTTAAGACTTCCCAAAGGATATCCAAGATGCTGGATATAAATATTCTTATCGGGAACTTCGTTGGAATTTGAAGGAAGGTTAAGCATTGAACCTGTTGCTCTGTCAAATATGTTATATTCGGAGCGGCAGTTTTTGTTATCGGAAAGGGTGGAGCCGCAGTACAACTGGCATGTTCTGTAACGTGTGATGGAACCCCATCCGTATCCGCCTTTGCGGAGAACGTTGTATGCGGAGAGTACATTTTCGGTAAGTCTGGTGTAGGTATCCTTGCCGCCGTTAAGCTGTGCCAGTGAGGGTGGAGCGTTGTAGAATTCGATACCCCAGAATACGTATTCTATCAGATTGGAAAGGTAATTGATGTTGCCCTGATAACAGTTTCCGGTGGAAGCGGAACGCTGATGAGTAACACCTGTATCGTATATCTGATACATCCAGTTGTTTATAACATCATATCCGTCGCATCCGCCGTAGATCTCTATGGCATTACCGTAGTTTGTAACAGCAGCACCGTTGTTATAGCTGAGAACAGAACCGCCGATCCATGACCATACGCAGTTTGTGATTGTACGGTCTTTGCATCCTCCGGCACCGCCCATTCCGTGACCGCCTGTGAACTTGAAGGATATGTTGTCAATAACAACATCGTTGGAGGCACCGCTTATAATAGCTATATTTTCGCCTATTTCAATGGATTTGAATCTTTCACCGGGATTTCCGCCTTCACAGTAAAGGTAAAGATTGCCGCGGTTACCGGTGGAACCTCCTGGAAGCTCGCAATAGAACTGGAGATCGCCATTAAGACTTTCGGGACCTGTAACACCGAGGGTGTTGGGGTTCATGATAAGACCGTAGGTCTCATCGTAGCATTTGTTTGAATAATCCTGAAGATCGTGGTCAAAGCCCATAACGCCAACGTTTATAAGCTGGTCTGCGCAGAGCCACACATTTTCCCATTCCGTTGCTGTCCAAAGTGCAGGATCTGCATAATTTTTCTTGGATTGCATGACAATGGGTTTGGGACCTGTTCCGTAAGAACCATAGGTCATGCCGGCATTAACGGAGATGGTTCCGCGGTAAACACCGCCGCGCTCGAAGAGAACGGTAGTGCCTTTCTGCGGGAAACGCATTTTGTTGAGCGCTGCCATGGTCTGCCATGCTGTTTCGGGAGACTTACCATCGTTTTCGTCATTACCATTCTTTTCGGAAATGTAATAAGTTGTTTTTGTCATACGGTCACCGTATATATCAGCCGTGTTGGGGGTGTTAAGAATATCCTGCTTCATCTTTTCGGATATTGTGTCAACACCGCGTCTGATAGCATCGCCGGAAAGGGTAGCGGACTGCTCATAAAGACCCTTTATGTATTCTTCAGCAGAAGAACCTGTGAGTTGGTATTCAAGGGCGCGGGGAGTGGCGGTCCACGTCACATTTTCTGCACCGGATGCTGCGAGTATCTGACCTTTTGCCCAGTGAGCGTCGATATCAGAGAAAGATATGCCTCCGTTTTCGCCGGTGGGGGTTCTGCCCATATAGCGGTTTACCATGGTGACAACTTCAGCGCGGGTAATGTTGTTTTCCGGACGGAAGGTTCCGTCTTCATAACCGGTTACAATATTGTTGGATACTGCAAATTGAATGGCTGCGGAATATTTGTGCTTGGAGGAAACATCTGAAAAGCTCTTGATCTTTGAAGATGCGGAAGCTTCACTCAATGTGGATGCCTGATAAAGAAGTTCTGCAAATTCCGCTCTTGTGACATTTTGGTCGGGGTAGATCACAAGACCGTTCTTTCCTTCGAGATTTTTGAGGAAACCGAGCTTCTGGAAGAAACCGATATAGCTTTCGTACCATGAGCCTGCAGCCACATCATCGTAGTTTGCCGTGATCTTACCCTTAATGTTGTTTTCGTCTGTGAGAACACGAAGAAGCAGAGTTATTGCTTCGGCACGTGTCATGTTGTTCTGAGGAAGGAATGTGCCGTCGGAATATCCCGCAACATAAGTTGCGTTTTTCTGAATGCCCACGTTTATTTTCGATGCAACTTCTACAGTTGTTGTGCCTTTTGTAAGGTCGTATATGCCGCTTGCAGAGCTTACGGATTTGCCGTTGATGGTTGCTGTTTCGCAAGGAACACCGTATTTGTCGGTGAATAAGAAACCTTTAAGCTCTGTTCCGTCAAACTGAGGCTCACAAAGACCGCCCGTAAGCTTGATGATGTAATCTGCTGCGCCGTTTGCAATATTGGCAGTTGCGTCTTTTCCCGTAATTACGATCTTTGTACCGGTGACTTTTCCCTTACCTGCGTTTATGGTTCCCGAGAAATTGCCGCCATTGAGTGCCACGACAACGTTGCCGTTGATAACTGCACCCTGCTGTGCGCCGATAACGGCAGATGCAATATCACCACCGTTGATAACAGTTGTAACATTGCCGTTAAGAGTACCGCCCGAGCTTCCTGCCACAAGATTTGCGATCTTACCTTTGCCGATAACAAGCTTAGCATCACCGTTCATGGTGCCGTCGCCTATGTTTGCGCCCACGACATTTTCAACGGTTCCGCCTTCAAGGGTAAGCAAAGTGTTGCCGTTTACAGCCTTGCCGTTTACTGAACCTGCCGCAAGGGTGGTGTATACGCCTGCGTTAAGGAATATGGCTCCACCGCTCTCTGTAACAGTACCCGGGGCAACGGAGGGAGGATCGGGATAGGTGTACTTGTCAGCACCCGACACACCATAGTGCTCCTGGTTGTATGTATCAAAGTCATCAAGGGTCTCAACAGAGTGACCGTTGGTGAAAAGATAAGCATCTTTTGCAAGACGGAGCGTGAGGAAGCAGAGATTGAGATCGCCCTGAAGTTCAACATTTCCGCCCTCAAGATAAGAAAAATCAAGACGGTTGCCCGAGATCTTTGTTCCGATACCTTCAATGGTTATGGGTTCACGGCCTTTGATATCGTTGAACGAGGTTATGGCAATGTTGCCGGTGAAAACGATCTTACCGCCGTCTTTGCCGAGAGCCGAAAGAGCATCGTTGAAATTTTTGAAAGACGTATAGGTTTTTGCATTGTATGTCATTTTGCCGAAGCTGCTGACAAATACAGTGCGTTGTCCGTCAAGCTCTATAACAGTCGGTGCCGCTGCGGAAACCGTAAATGGGATCATGCAGAGCACAAGTGTCAGTGCGAGAAGAACGGATAAAATTCTTGTTTTTTTCATAAGAACTCCTTTTTTGATTTTGTATTTTGCATACTTAATTAAGTATATCATGTTTCTTGTTATTGTTCAAGAAAATTGTGCATGTCATAATACACAAAAATTACGAGTGTTTTTTAGACAATACGAATATCACTTTCCGGTACTTCCGAATCCACCGTCACCTCGGCAGGTTTTGTCAAGTTCTTCTGTTTCTGCAAATTCAACACTAAGGTGCGGCATTATAACAAGCTGTGCTATTCTGTCCCCGTTTTTTACAGTGCGGGGGGTATCACTGTCGTTGTGAAGTGCCACGATATATTCTCCGCGGTAGTCGGAATCGGCAACTCCTACGCAGTTTGCGGGGCGAAGTCCCTCCTTTGCCGCAAGGCCGCTGCGCGCAAAGATCGCGCCAAAATATCCGTTGGGTACGGCAATGGCAAGCCCTGTGCCGATTTTTGCGGTAGTGTGCGGGGCGATCGTTACATCGCAGTCGGTGCAGGCGTAAAGGTCGTAGCCTGCGGCATACTGTGACCCGCGGGTGGGTATATGCGCATTACTGTTTAGTTTCTGAATCTGTATAAGCATAGTACGTTTTCCTTTCTTAAAAATAATAAGTGTTGACTTTAATCATTCTACATCATTTGCGCTGAAAAGTCAACAAGCGGATAAAACTCTCAGATACACGGATAAAACTCCCCGATACACAAACTACATCGGGGAGAAGAACTTTATTTGATCGTGATTATGAGGGCGTGACCCTTATCGTACATATTACCCGTAAGAACGTACTGAGGAATGACGGTATCAACCTTATTTCCGTCCTTATCGGTGTAGGATGCGATTATTTCGGTATAGAAATCGCTGTGCTTGTGACCGCAGAAGACTCCCTTTACCACATCGGCATTTTGGGTTATAACATCGTAAACCGCCGCGGTGTCGGGGTTTTTGCAGTATTCTTCGTTTCCTAAAAATCCATGCAGGAAATCGCGGCTGCCGGAACCGTCATTTATGCGTATGGGTTCAACATATTCTTCGGCGGGATTGCGTGTGCAAAGATATTCGTGCTGGAATATTATAACTATTATTCCGCGCTCACGGGCATCTTTTATATCGGCTTCAAGCATTTCCGCCTGACCCGGAAGATATTTGTTTTCACCGTTGTTGAGGCATACAATGCGGACTTTATCGCCAAGAACCTTCGAAAAATAATTCACATCGTGGCGCCAGAATTTCTTTAATATATCGTATCTTGACTCAAGCGTTGTTTCATCAGCCACTTTTCCCTGCATAACGCGGGTTATGTCGTGACCGCCCATAGTAACTATAACATCGGGGCAGGCATTCCACACAAGCTCATCCATAAGGTCAAGGGTGCCCCATGTGAGGTAGTCAATGGTATCTCCTGTGATCACAGTCTGGTCAAAGAACTTTGTGATGTCCATGGTGCGTACAGTATTGGGAACAGTGCTGCCGTCGCGGAAAGCAAGGCGGAATTCTCTTGTGCTCTTGATGCAGGGGCGCTGTTCGATACAGTCACGGGCATTGAGGCAATTAAGATGGAAATCCGTGGATTGAAGTATCTCAATGGGTTCTCCTCCAAGCCCTGAATCTATTTCCGCATGACGGAACATGATACCGTCCTCGCCGAGCTGATAGATATATGTTTCGGGTTTTTCGGGGCTGCCCGCAACAGTTATTTTTTCTTTGGAAAAATATTGTGTTTTTTCAGTCGATGTTATCATAGTATAAACCTCCGCACATTTTTGTTGGATTTAATACAGTTTACATCAAATCACAGATTATGTCAATGAATTTGCAAAAACTTTTGCAAAACATATTGCAAATGACGGCAATTTTTGGTAATATAATAAAGTAAAATATTATACTTACAGGAGAATGAATATGGATAATTTACAGATAGTAGCGCGTGTGAACGGTCAGCCAATCACATCCGCAGAGCTTGATGCGGCAATTATGGCAATGGGGGCAAACGGCGAACGCTACAACAACCCCGAGGGAAGACGCATGGTGCTTGATCAGCTCATTAATAAGAAGTTATTTCTTGCTGATGCAGCGAAGAACCTTTATGAATACGATCCCAAGTTCAAAGCCGAATTCCAGAAGCTCAAGGAAGATATGCTTGCAAACTTTGCCATTGCAAAGGCTGTTGAAAACGTTAAGGTCACAGATGAGGACGCAAAGAAATTCTTTGAAGAAAACAAATCTCAGCTTGTTTCGGGAGAAAGCGTAAATGCTTCCCACATCCTTGTGGATTCCGAAGAAAAGGCGAACGAGATACTTGCAAAGATAAATGCGGGCGAGATCTCATTTGAAGATGCCGCACGTGCAAACAGCTCCTGCCCGTCGTCTGAACAGGGCGGAAACCTGGGCGAATTTACACGCGGTCAGATGGTTCCTGAATTTGATGAAGCATGCTTCAGCATGGCAGTGGGTGAAGTTCGCGGTCCCGTAAAAACTCAGTTCGGTTATCATCTTATAAAGCTCAACGCAAAGAATGAAGCGGCTCCTCTTGAATATGATGCGATCGCTGACCAGATAAAGCAGAAGCTGGTTTCCGATAAACAGCAGGAAGCCTACCGTTCAAAGATAAACCAGCTCAAGATACTTTACCCCGTGGATATTCTTTAATTAAATGTTCTCTTTCACCATCGATTTGATGGACTTTGAATATTGCAGCGGCGACATTCCCGTTTTTTGGCGGAACTGACGCGAAAAATAATGCTGTCCCGTATAACCCAGAAGCTCTGCTATCTGGGTTATATTATAGTTATCGTCGCGTATATGCCTTTTTGCGGCTTCAATTTTCATATCAATAAAATACTCGATAACACCTTTTCCGCAGTTTGTTCGGAATATCTCCCTCAGGGTTGAAACGCTGACATTTGCGGCATTTGCAATGTCCGAAAGAGTGAGGGAACGGTGGAGGTTTTTGCTGAGGAAAGCTTCTATTTCGTAAAAAGTGGTATCGGTAATATGACTCTTGAATGATGACATCTGCATGGTGTCATCATTTCTTATTAAAAGGATAAGAAGCTCGGCAAGATATTGTTTTATAAGCTGATCGGAGCCTATGGGTGCCTGTTCTCTGCGCACAAGCTTTTCGGCATACGGGTCACCGAGCGGACCTTCAAAGGTGTTTATGCGTTCGGCAATTATCTTTGAAATGAGCTTTTTCTGAATGTTTCCTATCTGCATTATTCTGCCTTCAAAAAAAGACATGGCGGGGGAGTGACATTCAAAGCTTACTATAACTGAATTTGATGCGGCATTTGTGCGTATGTTGTGCCATTCACCGGGCTTGTGGAAAATAATGCTGCCGTGCTGGAGATTTATGGCTCTGTCGCCCGCAGTAACCATAGCTTCGCCCTTGTCTATATATACAAATTCCCAGAAATCGTGCTCTTCGCCCTTGAAAGCAAAGCCTTTTGCATATTCAAAGTAATGTATCGTATATACTTTGTCAATTATAAGCTCGTCACGCAGTTGTGTTCCGATGTAATTACCCATATCGCACTCCATTCGTTTTTTTTAATTATAAATCATACCTTGAAAAATTGCAATAGGACACATCGCAAATATGCATATTTAATGGCATTTTGTGTAAATGCAAAGAGAAAGTTTTGATGTAGAATATATTTGAAAAAGCAAGATCATTTGAAAGGCGGAATTTTTGTATGAGAATCATAGTATGCAAAAATTATGAAGATATGTCAAGAGCAGCTGCAAAACTTGTGGCAAGTCAGATAACCCTAAAGCCCGACTGCGTGCTCGGATTTGCTACCGGCTCTACTCCCATAGGACTTTATAAAGAGCTTTGTGCCATGTATGGGCGCGGGGAGATAGATTTTTCTGCGGTAACGTCTTTCAATCTTGACGAGTATTATCCCATCCGAAAGAGCAACCCCGAAAGCTATGATTACTTTATGAAAGATAACCTTTTTTCAAAAGTCAATATTCCGTCCGAAAACATTCACATTCCCGACGGTGAAACAGAAGTGCCCGAGATAGAATGCCTGAATTACGAAAAAGTCATAGAGAGCTGCGGAGGTATAGATCTTCAGATACTCGGTATCGGTGTGAACGGTCATATTGGCTTTAATGAACCTGATATAAATCTCAGCACCAAGACCCATGTTACGGAGCTTTCGCAAAGCACGATCGATGCAAATTCGCGCTTTTTTGATTCCGAAGATGAAGTTCCACGCAAAGCAATAACAATGGGTGTTTCCACAATACTTAAATCTAAAAAGATAGTTTTGCTTGCCAGCGGAAAAAACAAGCATGCGGTTATAAAAGAGCTGCTTGACGAAAAGGTAAACACAAATGTGCCCGCAACACTTTTAAATGTACACCGTGATGTCACCATAATCTGCGATGAGGAGGCTTATTACGGAGATGATATTTAAAAATGCATATGTTTTAACAGACCGTTTTACATTTGAAAAGTGCGATATTGAAACAGACGGTCAGAATATAGTTAATGTGGGAAATTGTCCGTCGGAAGGTATTGACTGCACGGGAAAATACATCGTGCCGGGGCTTTGCGACAACCACACCCACGGCTGCGTCGGATGCGACAGCAGCGAGGCTTTTTCTGTTGATGTGATCGACAGGATGTCGCGCTTTTATGCTGAAAACGGCATAACTACATTTTTGCCAACCGTTACAACGGCATCAGCTGACAATACGTTAAAAAGCATTGAAACAATAGTTAAGGCTTTAAAGGACGGGGTCACGGGCTCAAATATCGGCGGAATACATATGGAGGGCCCGTATTTCGGAGAAAAATTCAAGGGTGCCCAAAATCCTGCATATCTGCGTAACCCTGATATAAATGAATTTATGAAATTCTATAAAGCAAGCGGAAACAGCGTGCGTATTATTTCGGTAGCCCCCGAACTTTTCGGTGCACCCGAGTTTATTTCCGAAGCCTCAAAGATATGTACGGTTTCCATGGGTCACACCGATGCCGATGAAGAACAGGCAAGAACGGCAATAGACTGCGGTGTTTCCTGCATGACGCACACATTCAACGCAATGCGTCCTCTGCATCACAGAAATCCCGGTGCCGTGGGCATCGCGCTTGACAGCGGAATATACTGTGAATTTATATGCGACGGTTTTCACATCAATAAAACTGTTATCCGCATTATGTATAAGCTGCTCGGGGATGACAGAATGGTTTTTATAAGCGATTCCGTGCGTGCTGCGGGCATGCCTGACGGAGAATATGAGTTCTCGGAACGTCCCATAATCGTTTGTGACGGAAAGGTGCGTTTTCCCGACGGCACGATTGCGGGAAGCTCTGCCACACTTTTTGAATGTGTGAAGAATGCCATATCATTCGGTATCCCTGCTGAAAGTGCTTTTAAAATGGCAAGCGCGACTCCTGCAAAGGCGGCGGGAATATATGAAGTTTGCGGCAGCATTACCGCAGGTAAGCGTGCTGACCTTCTCGTTCTTGATGAAAATTTTGATATTGAAAAGGTTATGATACGCGGCAGATTCTTTTCCAAAAAGGTGGTTGATTAAATGTATCTCGGTATAGATATTGGCGGAACAAGCGTTAAATGGGGAGTAGTTGATGAGGAGCTGAATGTGTTGGAAAATTCTTATTTTCCTACTGTAAAAGATTCAGACTACGTTCTGATGGATAAGATAAGTGAGCTTATCAACGAAAAGAAAGAAAAGTATGATATCACGGGAGTGGGAATGGGTTTTCCCGGTTTTGTGGATAATATAAACGGCATAGTATACGGTGCAGACAATATCCCGTTTAAAAGCAGCCGTGTACGTGATTACATCGAAGGAAAAACGGGTGTGTCGGTAAGTCTTGATAACGATGCAAACTGTGCAACGCTTGCTGAATATTCGCTTAACAAAAAAGGAAAAAATATGATCCTGCTCACTCTTGGCACGGGTGTCGGAGGCGGAATCGTTATAGACGGCAGACTTTACCGCGGAAAGGGCGGTGCGGGGGAAATTGGTCATATGACGCTGATCCACAAAGGAAGAAAATGCCCTTGCGGAAGACAAGGATGCTTCGAACAATATGCTTCAGCTTCCGCTCTCACACGAATGGCGCGCGAGGTTGTGGAGCAAAAGGGCGGTCTGATAGAAGGCGAAAAGCTTGATCTTTCCGATATAAACGGAAAAGTTATTTTCGATTGTTTCAGACGCGGAAGTGCGGATGCTGCTGAGATCATAGACAAATACGCATCTTATCTCGCAGACGGCATAGAAAGCCTTATTTGTATTTTCGATCCCGATGAAATAGTTCTTGCAGGCGGAATCACAAACGAAAAAGATGCATTGCTTGGAGCATTGTATCGCCATCTTCCCGAGAACTGCCCCGTGAGAATAGCAGAGCTTACATCCGATGCGGGCTTTATCGGAGCTGCGCTTTTGTGCAAATGATTTTAATAAGTGATCCCGGGGTGTTTTTATCCCGGGATTTTTTCTTTGTGGTGATTATATATTGATTTTTTGCTATGAGTGCTGTATAATATTAACAATGTTATAAATGCGGAGGTATTTATGGATTTCAAAAACGTACCGAAAAAATACAGACCAATACCGTTCTGGTCATGGAACGAAAAGCTTGATACGGCAGAAACCGTGAATCAGATAGAAATGATGGAAGAACAGGGAATAGGCGGGTTCTTTATGCACGCACGAGGCGGACTTCAGACCGAATATATGGGAGAAGAATGGTTTGAAAACGTTAAAGTTTGTGCCGATGTTTGCGAAAAGAACGGAATGCACCCCTGGGCATATGATGAAAACGGCTGGCCCAGCGGCTTCGGAAATGGTATCGTAAACGGCAAGGGCGTGGAGTATCAGCAGAAATATCTGCGTGTGGCACCCGCATCTGAGGCTTGCGAAAATATAATTGCTACCGTTGGTGAATACCGCTTTTATTATGATGTGAACCCATTTTATGTTGACACACTTGACGGCAAGGTGATAAAGGATTTTATTGAAAATATATATGTGCCGTATTATGAAAAGTTTAACGGAAAGATCCGCGGTTTCTTCACAGACGAACCGCAGATATCCCGAAACGGAATCCCGTGGAGCTTTATTCTGCCCGAGGAATACAAAGCTGCATACGGCGATGACCTGATACCTCATCTGCCTGAGCTGTTCTTTGATATCGACGGCTACAAGACCACAAGAATCAGATTCTGGAAACTTATCACCGATCTCTTCTCAAAGAATTTTATGAAGCAGATATACGACTGGTGCATATCCCACGGGTTTGGCTTTACGGGACACCTTGTGCTTGAAGAGTCCCTTGAGTCACAGCTCGTGAGCAACGGAGCGTGTATGCCTCATTATGAATATATGACTATCCCCGGCATGGACTGGCTTGGCAGGCACAATAACAGAAGCCTCACTCCATATCAGGTGGGTTCTGCAGCACGACAGAACGGTCAAAAGCAGGTACTTTCCGAAACCTTTGCCATGTGTGGACACAATATCGGTCACGATGAGCTTAAATGGATATATGAATATCAGATGGTGCGTGGAATAAATCTCCTTTGTCAGCATCTTGAAGGTTACTCGAACCGCGGCATACGCAAGCGCGATTATCCGCCCGCAATGTATATCCAGCAGCCGTGGTGGAAGGAATATAAGACATTCAATGATGCCATGAGCAGAATCGGAATGCTTCTTTCCGATGGCGACGATAATGTGGATGTTTTGCTTATACACCCCCAGACAACGGCCTGGACAATGTATAACGATGACTGTGCCGTTAAGATAAACGAAGAGAATAAGAATGCACGCGGAAGTGAGCTTCTCGCGGGACTTCAGAAAGAGTTGCTTGATGAAATACTTATTCTCGAAAGAAAGCACATTAACTTCCACCTTGGTGATGAGACCGTGATGGAGCGTCACGGCAAGGCAGAGGACGGCAAGCTTGTTATCGGAAATAAAAAGTATTCAAAAGTAATAGTTTTGCCCGGGCATACCGACTTTTTCCCCAATACGGAAAGACTCCTTGATGAATTTACAAAAAACGGCGGTATTAAAACAAGTGCATCGGAGCTTGAGGACAATAATATTATTGATGTTCCCGATATCACATACTGCGAACGTGCATATGGCGATTTCACTTTGTATTATTTTGTAAACAGTACTGAGAACACTTATGATGCATACATCGAAAAGGGCGCAAAGGTAATGGATCCCGTGACGGGTGAGCTTTATGCCTTTGACGGACATCATGTTTTCCATAAGTACGAATCGCTTGTTGTAATTGATGACGGAACGTGCCGAAAGAATAAAGAACAGAAAGCGCAGGGGGAAGATATAGATCTTTCGGGAGAATGGAATATTGTGTCATGTACCGAAAACTCTCTCACTCTTGATTACTGTGACTATTATTTTGACGATGTTCTTGAAGAAAAGAACGGCTATATTCTTAATGCCATGTATCGTGCCATAGATAAAGGAAAGCCTGTAAGGATCCGCTGTGAATACAAAGTCTGCGCGGATTATGTTCCCGAAAAGCTTTATCTTGCCTGCGAAACTCCCGAAATATTTGATATCAGGGTGAACGGTGAACTTGTTGATAAACACGACTGCGGTTATTTCAGAGATAAGGCTTTCAGAAAGCTTGATATTTCAAGATATTTCAAGGTCGGTGAAAATATTATTTCGGCAGAAGTTGATTTCTGTCAGTCGGAAACGGTTTATAAAAATATTGAAAAGAGCAGATGCTTTGAATCCGAAAAGAATAAGCTCACCTTTGATATGGAAATTGAAGCCATGTACCTTGTCGGTGATTTTTCTGTTACGGCGGACTCTTCCTGCGAAGAGCTTCCCAAAAATGCGTGCAGATATCCCGCGGGAGTGAAGTTTGTTATAAATGCGCCTAAAACTTCGGTGGCTCTTGATAAGATAAACCGCAACGGATTTCCGTTCTTTGCGGGTGAGATCACCCTTGAAAAGACCTTTGACGGAAAGGATATTACTGCACTTGATTTTGAAAAATGCGGTGTGAACGTTGTGAAAGCCGAGATAAACGGAGTATTTGCAGGAAAGTTCATGTATGAACCCTACCGCACCGATATATCCCATCTTATCAAAGACGGTGAAAACACGGTAAGACTTACTCTTGTGAATAATGTGCGTAATCTTCTTGGTCCCCATCATCTCGCCGAGGGTGAAAGCTACAGTGTGGGTCCCGGCTCATTCTATAAGGAAGCGTGCATATGGTACCGTGTGAATGACCCTGCAAGATGGAATGACGGTTATTGCTTTACGGATATTACGGTTAAGAACAAATAAAACTGAATAAAAAGCGCCCGACAGTTTAAACTGTCGGGCAAGTTCTTTATAACGTCATTTTTATATTTTTTTAAGATACTCATCCATGGCAAGGCTTCTTGGGTCATCCGCAAATCTATTCCAGTCGATGCTTTTTGATTTTTCAAATTCGAATTTAAGACCGTCGCGCAGTGTCATAAGCTCGCTCTGCTTCATGCCTGTGCATTCCAGTATCTTTGTGTTATCTGTGATCCTTCTGAACATACGGGCATAAATGAGCTGGTATTTTGCCCAGTCCTGACCGGGAGCGATTATGTTAAGATACTCGTCGGTGCTTACTGTAATGTAGTTTAACGGATGAAGACTGTTATATATCCGTGCTATCTCCTCCCATGTGTTATGCTCGGAGGTTGCAACGTTGAAGGATTCTCCGAAAGCTTTGGGGTTGAACATAAGCTTTGCAATCATTTTTCCAACGTCACCGCCCCATGAAAGAGTGGCGGGGCATGCCATTGCCTTTTCGGGCAGAATTACCGTTTTGCCCGCAAGCATTCGTGGAATAAATGAATGGGCTTCAAGTGTTACGAGCTGGAATCTGCCCGTAGAGTAGGTTGTGGCGGGTCTTACTATCGTCCAGTTTTTGAGTCCGGAATCAATAAGCATATCTTCTTCGCGTGCTTTATAGAGTGCGTAGTCATCGGTTGCCATAAAATCCTTGTCTGTGCACACATCAAGGAGTCTTGGTGAATCCTCGGTTATGGGCGGAGCGTCTGCAAAGACACGGCAGGACGAAAGAAAAACATATTGTTCGGTATTGTTGAGAAAAATCTTATGTATCTTTTTGAATTCTTCCGTGCCGTAGGTCATAAAATCCACTATACCGTCGTAGCCGTTTTTCAAAAGCTCTTCAAGGCAGTTTTCATTTTTGATATCTGCCTTTATATATTTAAGATCAGGGTCGGGCGATACCATGTCATCAAGAGATACAACGTCCGCTGAGTGACCCATGGATATAAGCTCCGGAACAAGATATCTGCCCATGGCGCCCGTTCCGCCGAGAATCAGAATGCGTTTTTTGCTCATTTTAAGCCTCCGAAATAAGGTTTTATTATATTGATGATAACATATTTGAATTCACAAATAAATGGCAAAAATGATTATTTTATAAAATGTGATACATTAAAATTAAGGGCAAAGACATTTGTGTCATTCGCCCTTTTGTAATTTTTTGAAAGTATATCCTTCAAGAAGAAAGTTTTCGTCAAAAGTAAGGGTAAGTGTACCCTTATTGCCCGAATAGCTGTTTGAACTTGCAAAATTTTCCGAAATATCAAAATATATCCACTCGTGTTCTGTGCAGTAATCGGGAGAACCTAACTTTTTGACTACTCTTCGTGCACTGTCACCGCGGAGTATGGGGTCATCCGATTCCTTGTAGCCGAGAGTTATTTTAAGACTATCATACGGATCATTGAAGTAACCCGTAACAATGTTGTTTTCAACGGTAATGTAAGAACTTCCGTAGAAATATGTGCCGTCGCTGTATCTGTCGGGAAGACCTAAAACATCAATAGCTTTTTCAAAACTGTCGCCGACGGTAACAAAGTTCTTGAATTCTCCGAAATCGTATGTGGAATTCTCTGTGACAAAAGCGGTCGGGACGGCATTATGTAAAAGCTTGTCGCCGGAAGTTGAATCGGTGAACTGTGAGAGTGCAGTGAAAATAAGTATTGCTGCAAAAATTATTATCAGAATTGCGATTATGCAAGCTTCAAATTTTCTTGCGGTCTGCCGCTTGAGTTCAAGATTCGTATCTACTATGACATCTTTTCCTATGCTGCCGTCAGAAAACATCAAAGTGTTGTCATTTTGTGGCAGTTTTCCCTTCTTCATAAGAGATGTGTGGTCTGCCTTCTGTTTTGAGGTTGCTTCGGAAATATCTTTCCTGAAAAGGATTTGTTCGGGCTTTGCGTCGGGAAAAGACGGATTCGGTTGCCTTTTTCGCGAATTCTTTCTGAGCCGGGGTTTAACCGAGCTTGTTTTCTTGTCTTGTTGCATAGGGTGTGTCCTTTGGCTGTGAAATGTGACCGCTTTCATAATTTTTGCCATCTGCGGTTATGTATATCTCCGAAATATCGGGAAATGTGTCGAGTAATACTTGTGTCAAACTGTCAAGGACAGCGCTTTCACCGTAAGAGCCGATACCGCATACGGGGACGCCTTCGGATGAAAAGTCCAGTGTCATTTTTACTCCGTCAGCGGTAATGCTGTTCACTGCGATTTCCATACCCATAAGCTCGGAAAGCTTTTCTGCAAAGAATTCGGGTCGGATACTGCCGTAAAATAATTCGGTTCCGCTGTAATCAAGCATTTTATCTTCAACAATATCGTAGTAATGCAGGGTATAGTTTACGGATATCTGCTTGTTATTGTTTTCGGTAATATCTTCACTTTCTGTGTTTTGCTGAATATCGACGGGTGTTTCTGTGAGTTCTTTGTCGGTGCAGGCGCAAAGTGACAGACAGAAAATCGTGCATATGGCAACAGTGAGAAGTTTGCTTGTTATTTGCACATGAGTCACTCCTTTGAATTTATATTTCAAGTATATTATAATGCATATTGATAAAAAGTTCAATAGCATTTTGACGGCGATAATGACATAAATCGATTGCTTTTATGACACAATTCAAAAAAACAAAACGAGTTTTGTAAATATACCGGGAATTATGCAGTGTTTTAACAGAAATTTTATTTTTAATGATTTGTTTTGCCATAATACGATGTTATAATACCAAAGGTTTTAAGGGCGAAAGCTCAAATTTTAAGAATGGATTAATTTTTATGTCGAACACTACAAACGCAAACCGATGCACATTATGGCAGCTTCCCATCATCGGCAGTTTTAAAAGCATGTCATACTGTATAAAAACTGCTGACGATCAGCATTTTGTGATCGATGGGGGAGATGCGCCCGAGGCGGAATACCTCACATCATTTATAAATGAAAATTTTGACGGCAGAGTGGATGCATGGTTTATTACCCATCCTCACAAATCCCATGTGGGAGCTTTTATAAAGGTTTTGTCCGAGGGTAATGTTTCCGTGAGAAAGATCGTATATTCATATCTCGATCCCGAAGTTATTGCCAAACATGACCCGCGAGGGGTTTCGGATGTGGAAGCTTTTAACAATGCAATAAAACTTTCAAAGCTGCCATCCGTCCGCGTGAGAAACGGCGACAGACTTAAGATAGGCAAAAGCATCGTTAAGATAATCGGTGCTGTGGGACTGGATTCTTCCCGCAACTACATTAACAATACCGGTGTTATCTATAAGTTCAACTTTAAGACATCGTCCGTTTTGTTCCTTGGCGATGCGGGACAGGAAGCGGGACTTTCACTTCTCACGACCTTTAAGGATGAACTGAAAAGCGATATCCTGCAGATGTCCCATCACGGTTTTTACGGTGTTTCAAAGGAGCTTTATGCCACGATCGCTCCTTCTGTTTGCTTGTGGCCTACCCGCAAGGAAATATGGCCCGCGACTACATCTGTGGTTACAAGCGAGGCTGAGGATGTTAAGAATACATATGAATATATGTGTTCCATCGGAGTTGAGGAACATTATGTTTCGGGTATTGACGGTCTTTCCGAGATTGCCCTTTAAAAGTAGGATCCGCACTTCAGAATGTGCGGATCTTTTTATATATAGAACAAGATTGAACCCCGGGCGACATCCCGGGGTTCGGATTTTTATTGAGCGTTTATTTATCATCCGTACTGCGGATGTTGGTTCTTCCGAGTATATAGTCGGTAGAAACGTTATAAAGATCTGAAAGCTTGAGGAGGAATTCTACGGGAATCGTTGCGGCACCGCGTTCGTAACGCGAATATACGGTCTGCATTATTCCAAGTATCTCTCCTATATCGCTTTGAGTCATGCCAAGTTCTTTGCGAAGAGTTTTAAGTTTTTCGAAATACATTATTTGTTACCGTGAAAAATTGCGAGGCTGTGTTTACAATACTTTTGAAAGGAAATCCTGAGTACGCTTGTTGCGTGGATTGTTGAAGATCTCATCCGGAGTACCTTCCTCCATAACTATGCCTTCATCCATGAAGAGAACTCTGTTTGCCACTTCTTTTGCAAAGCCCATTTCGTGGGTAACCACTATCATGGTCATGCCGTCTTCGGCAAGCTCTTTCATGATTTCCAGAACTTCTCCGACCATTTCGGGGTCGAGTGCGCTTGTGGGTTCGTCAAACAGCATTACCTGAGGGTTCATTGCAAGGGAACGGGCGATGGCGATTCGCTGCTTCTGACCGCCCGAGAGCTGGTTCGGGAAAGCGTGTGCTTTGTCGGGAAGTCCTACTCGCTCAAGCAGTGTCATTGCGTTTTTTACCGCTTCGTCCTTAGGCTGCTTCAAGAGCTTTGTGGGGGCAAGGGTTATGTTGTCAAGAATTGAAAGGTGAGGGAAAAGGTGGAAGTGCTGGAACACCATTCCCATTTTCATGCGGAGCTTGTTTATATTGCATTTGGGAGAGGTTATGAGCTCACCGTCAAACCAGATCTCACCCGCAGTGGGTGTTTCAAGCAGGTTGAGACAGCGCAGAAATGTGGATTTTCCGCTTCCCGAAGGACCGATGATTACTACTTTTTCGCCTTTGCGAATTGTCTGATCCACACCCTTGAGGACCTTGATCTCGTCTTTTTCACCGAAGTTTTTATATAAGCCTTTAACGTTTATCACCTTTGCTCAACCTCCTTTCGAGAATGGTCACGCATTTTGAAAGTCCGAGGACTACCACAAGATATACGACTGCAACCGCAATCAGCGGCATGAAGTTGCTGTAGGTTATGGAACGTATCTTTATACCGCCAAGCGTAAGATCCGCAACACCTATATAGAATGCAACGGAGGATTCCTTAAGCAGTGCAATAAATTCATTTGCAAGGGCGGGGAGTACTGCTTTGAATGCCTGGGGGATTATGATATGGAACATGGTCTGCATATAAGTAAAACCAAGGCTTCGTCCTGCTTCTGTCTGTCCTTCATCCACAGACATTATTCCGCCGCGGATTATCTCGGAAACGTATGCACCGGAGTTGAGACCGAAGCAGAGTACTGCGGCATAAAATTTTGGCACACCGATAGGCAGAAGAACAACGAAGTAGATGATGAGAAGCTGAACCATGACGGGTGTTCCGCGCATGATGGCAAGATATATTTTGCACAGATCCGAGAAGATCTCAAGCTTTCCGGTCTTCTGATTGACACAGCGTATTATCGCAACTATAAATCCGATAAGCACACCCAAAAGCACCGCACACAAAGTGATGGCGAGTGTTGTGGCAAGACCGTTTGTGATGTAAGTGTAGCGGTCCATTTCGATAAAGTTGCGGTAGAAATCATACTTAAAGCTGTTCCACACCTTTTCAAGCGGAACGCTGGTGTCGGGTTTGCGGTTGTCGTAGTTTTTGAGAGCTATGCAGTCACCGATACCCGTACGCAGAGTGTTTTGGTTTTTTATATCAACGGTATTACCGTTGTATTCAATAGTATCTGATGCTTTTATGAGTTCAATGGCATCAAGTATCCCGCCGAAAACGGTGTTTACAGTTTCATCGGAAAGATAGAGACTGAATTCTCCGGGGGATGTTTCATAAACCTCAAGTACTGTTTCGCCTTGAACATTTTTGGTTTCGGCAAGATCCTGTTCAAGGGATTTTGTAACAAGAAGCTTGATTTTTGTGGCATTTGTTTTTATGCCTTGCTTGTTGTTGGAATCGTAAAAAGCATAAGCTTCGGTAAGATATGAACTTAAGTTTTCCGAAACAGTTTCACCGATTGCGGGTGCACTGTACGAACAGCTCAGAATCGCGTTTTTATCTGTTCCGAACTCCAGGGAATTAACGGTGACCTTAGAATTTTCAAGAACGTATTTCGCTCCCGTGGAAACGGAGGTCGGCAGCTCGGAAAGTGCACTGTCTACTATTTGCTGGGCTTCCTGAACCGTTATTTCCTTTGAAAGCTTGTTGTTGAGCTTTTGAATGCCGTAAGTCACAAACAGTGCTGCGATTGCCGCAATGATAAGTAACGAGACCGTAAGAAGTTTCTTTTTAGCGTTATTTTTTTTCATTTATTGTCTCCGTATATTGCAAATGGGAATGACTCGCATTCCCATTTGCACATATTTGCAGTGATTTAAAACTTAATTAAATAAACCTATTACTTAATGTACTTTGCAACGATAGTGTCGATTGTGCCGTCAGCTGTAAGTTCGTCGATGGCAACATTGATCTTATCGAGGAGTTCTGTGTTTTCCTTTGCAACGCAGATAGCGTAGTCTTCGTCAGCATATGCTGTTTCGAGGATAACGAGACCTTCGTTTTCAGCAACGAGAGCCTTTGCGGGTTCGTTGTCGATGATAACGCAGTCAACGTCTCCGCCCTTAAGACCGAGAACAGCTTCGTTACCGTTGGAGTAACGTGTAACGTTTTCTGTGCCGAAATCGTCTGTGGAGTAGATGTCGCCTGTTGTTGCAAGCTGAACGCCTACCTTGTAGGAAGCGCCGTCAACATAAAGGTCGTCAACAGTCTTGATCTCGGAGCCTTCGGGAACGATGATGGACTGAACACCGTTTGCGTAGCTGGAGGAGAAGTTGATGCTCTGGAGACGTTCTTCTGTAACAGTCATGCCTGCCATACCCATATCAACGGAGCCGGACTGAACTGCTGTGATGATGGAGTTGAATTCCATATCTTCGATAACGAGAGTCATGCCAAGCTTTTCAGCGATAGCTTCAGCGATCTCAGCATCGATACCAACGATCTTGTCGCCTTCGTAGTATTCGTAGGGACGGAAGTAAGCATTGGTTGCCATAACAAGGTTGTTGTCTTCTGTTTCTGTTTCAGCTTCAACTTCAGTTTCTGCTTCAGTTTCGTTTTCAACTTCGGTTTCAACTTCAGTTTCAACTTCAGTTTCTACGTTTGTGTTGTTTTCAGCGTCTTTTACTTCTTCGCCGCAGGAGTAGAGAGCGAAGGATGCGGTGAGCATGGAAGCTGCCGCGAGGATAGCGATGATCTTTTTCATTTTTACACCTCTTAAATAATGTAGAAAAATTTGGGATAAGACCTATTTTTTCACTGCGGTTAATATGATAACACATTTAGCGCAAAATTGCAATAGATTTTTGCTTTTTTTATGCGATTTTTGGTTTTTCGGCTTTTTGACATATAATGCTTAGTTACGGTTGTGTCATTTCCGTCAGTGTTTACATAACATGAGAGTAAGAATACTGCAGTGCTCACAGCACGAAAAAGGAGTACACATGCCATCTGTTTATTTATCTCCCTCAACACAGGAATACAATATCTATTATGACGGTAACGGTTCGGAAGAATATTACATGAACCTGATTGCTGATGCCATGGAGCCTTATCTTGAGGCATCAAAAATTACATTTTCGCGGAACGACCCCGATCAGTCGCTCTCGCGTGCAATTTCCGATTCAAATGCCGGAAATTATGATCTTCACCTTGCGCTTCACTCAAACGCATCTCCCGAAAGTATGCCGGGAAGCCTTAGAGGCAGTGATTTTTATTATTTTACAGCAAGTGAAAGGGGAAAACGTGCCGCGAATGTGCTGGCGGATAATTTCAAGAGCATTTATCCGAACCCGAATCTTGTGAGAGCATTGCCCACAATGCTGCTTGCGGAAGTGAGAAGAACATCCGCCCCTGCAGTGCTTGCAGAGCTTGCATATCACGACAATACATCGGATGCTGAGTGGATCCGCGGGAATGTTGATGCCATCGCCCGAAATCTTGTGCAGGGGTTGTGCGAATATTTCGGTATTCCGTTCAATATACCTGAGGCACCGGAGTATGACCGTATTGCCGTTGTTACAACGCGCGGAGGAAGGCTTAACATAAGGAGCCGCCCGTCAACTTCCGCACGAGTGCTGGCACAGATACCAAATGGGGAACGAGTTACCGTTATCGATGCGGCGGGGGACTGGTATCTTATCGAATATAACGGAATTATTGGTTTTGTGAGCGGGGAATACATCACTTTGATAACCAGAGAGGGTTAAAGTCAGGATACTGAAATTTGGGCGGAAACGCCCATTTTTCTTTTTGTAAATGTTGACATTCGGGAATAATTGCTATATAATATTGCAGTACGTTTATAAACAAATTGGTGAGTTCGCAACCTTCCTCACCTAAAACAAAACTAAAGGAGATTTTTAAAATGAACAGACAGAAAATGCGTTTCATCGCCCACGCCTCAATTATTGCAGCAGTATACGTGCTTCTCACGTATATCTCGTTTGTGTTCGGACTTGCATCGGGTGCGGTGCAGTTGCGGATCTCGGAGGCTTTAACGGTTTTACCCATGTTTATTCCGGCGGCAGTACCGGGGCTTTTTGTGGGGTGCGTTATTGCAAATCTGCTTTCGGGCTGTGCGGTATGGGACGTGATATTCGGAAGTATTGCCACATTTGCCGCGGCATATGTCACAAAACGTTTTGCGCAAAGACCGCTTATCGGTTTTATTTCCCCCGTGTTTTTCAATACACTTATCGTGCCGCCCGTTGTATATTATGTTTACGGCGGAACGGCAACGCTTATTGCTACATATATCGGTGTTTTTGCGGGAGAGGTACTTTCCGTGGGCATTTTCGGATCTGTTTTATATTACCATCTTAAAAAGACGCGGATTTTTGAAAAATGGAGTAAATAATGGCTGAAAAGAAAAAACAAATAACCAATTGCGAATGCTGTGCGTATTACTATTACGACGCAGAGGATGACTGTTATTGCTGCGAAGTCAATCTTGACGAGGACGAAATGTGCAGATTCCTTTCGGGATCGGCAGACTCGTGCCCGTATTTCTGCTTTTATGACGAATATGACATTGCACGTAAGCAGTAAGGATAGTTTGAAAAGGGATACTCTATGATATTGAAGAAATTTTTTGGCGACAAAGACTTTTACAGAAGGGTATTTGTCATAACCCTGCCCATAATGATCCAGAACATAATCACAAACTTCGTAAGCCTTGTTGATAATGTAATGGTGGGACGTGTGGGCACGGAGGAAATGACAGGGGTTGCTGTTGTAAACCAGCTTATCTTCGTGTTCAATCTGTGCATTTTCGGTGCCATATCGGGTGCGGGAATATTCTCCGCTCAGTTCCACGGAAAAGGCGATGTGAAGGGTGTGCGCGATACCTTCCGCATGAAGGTCATCCTTGTGACAGTGATAACTCTTGCCGCAGAGCTTGTCTTCTGGTTTGGCGGAGATGCGCTCATAAACCTGTTTTTGCACGAGGGGGAAGAACCTATTGACATTGTGAAGACCTTTTGGTGTGCCAAAAACTACCTTTGGGTAATAATGGTAAGCCTTCCCGCCTTCGCAATAATGCAGGCTTATTCCGATACTCTGCGTTCCACCGACGAAACGGTTCTTCCCATGAAAGCGAGTGTTGCGGCGGTTGCCATCAACATGATGCTCAATTACACGCTTATTTACGGTAAGTTCGGAGCACCGAAGCTTGGAGTTGTGGGTGCTGCTCTTGCGACGGTCACGGCAAGATATGTCGAATGTCTTGTGGTGGTCATATGGACACATCTTCACAAAGAAAAGAACGGATTTATAATCGGGGCATATAAAACGCTTGCGGTACCGAAAAAGCTTGTGTATCAGATCGCCGCAAAGGGTTTTCCCCTCATGATAAACGAGGTCTTGTGGGCACTTGGTATGACGGTCATAGTTCAGGCATATTCCACACGTGGAATTGAGGTTATTTCCGCTCAGAATATAAGCTCAACGGTAACGAATCTGTTTAATTGCTCGTTCTTTGCCTTCGGCAACGCCATTGCCATAATCGTAGGTCAGCATCTCGGCGCGGGAGATCTTGAAAAAGCCCGTGACGAAGACACAAAGCTCATTGTGTGCAGTCTTATCAGCTGTGCAGTTGTGGGTTCAGTTATGGCATTTCTTTCGCCGATGATACCCGAAATATACAATACCGAGCCCGCCGTGAAGAAACTTGCAGGTCAGCTTCTTTTGGCAAGCGCTTTATATATGCCTGTTCACGGTTTTGTGCACGCATCGTATTTCACTTTGCGCTCGGGCGGAAAGACCATGATAACATTCATATTTGACAGCGGCTTTGTCTGGTTTATATCAATACCTGTGGCATTTGTTGTTTCAAGATTTACGGCAGTGCCGATATTGCCGCTTTATATATGCGTGCAATGTCTTGACCTTATAAAAGTCGTTATCGGCTTTTTCATGCTGAAAAGCGGAATATGGGTAAACAACCTTGTTGAAGAAAAAAAGAGTGAAATATAATAGGGAGGAAATTATGGATATAAAAGCAGAAGCGTTGAAAAAACATTATGAATGGGCAGGAAAAATAGAGATGACCTCCCGTGCAAAGGTCAAAACAAAGGAAGACCTTTCGATCGCATATACTCCGGGAGTTGCGGAACCCTGTCTTGCCATACGTGATGATTACTCAAAGTCATTTGAGCTTACCCGACGCTGGAACACCGTTGCGGTTATCACCGACGGCACTGCGGTGCTCGGGCTCGGCGATATAGGTCCCGAGGCGGGAATGCCTGTTATGGAAGGCAAATGTGTTCTGTTCAAAGAATTCGCAGATGTTGATGCGATACCCGTGTGCGTTCGCTCCAAGGATGTGGACGAGCTCGTTCGCACGATATATCTTATTTCGGGAAGTTTTGGCGGTATCAATCTTGAAGATATATCTGCGCCCCGCTGTTTTGAGATCGAACGAAAACTGAAGGAAATATGCGATATTCCCGTTTTCCACGATGATCAGCACGGCACAGCCGTCGTTGTTGGAGCGGCACTTTTGAATGCGCTTCGTGTTGTGAATAAAGATATTGAAAAGGTAAAATGCGTTATAAACGGAGCGGGCAGTGCGGGCATTGCCATTGCACAGCAGATAATGCGCCTTGGCGTTAAAGACCTTATAATGTGCGACAGATTCGGAATTATCTGCGAGGGCGATGACGGGCTCAACGATGCTCATGCCGAGATCTCCCGCGTTACAAACCGCGGAAAGCTTCACGGAACCCTTGCCGATGCAATGTGCGGTGCCGATATTTTTATAGGAGTTTCGGCAGCAAACTGCGTATCTCAGGATATGGTAAGATCAATGGCGCAGGGTGCCATAGTTTTCCCCATGGCAAACCCAGTCCCCGAGATATCCCGTGATGATGCGGTAGAGGCGGGTGCTGCAGTTGTTGGCACGGGCAGAAGTGACTATCCCAATCAGATAAATAACGTTCTTGCATTTCCGGGCATATTCCGAGGTGCGTTGGATGTGCGCGCTTCCTGCATAAACGAAGAAATGAAGATGGCGGCATCTTACGCCATTGCGGGACTTGTTTCACAAGAGGAGCTTTGTGCGGAATATATTCTCCCGCCCGCATTTGATGAGAGAATAGGAAAGACCGTGGCTCAGGCTGTTGCCGATGCCGCTAAAAAGACAGGAGTTGCAAGAATATGAGTAAAATTGTTTTTCTCGGCACGGGAGCTGCCGACTGGCATATGACACAAGATATCGAAAACCCCGATTTCAGAGCACTTTCGGGAATGCTTATCGATGGACATATCATGATAGACTGCGGACCGGGCGCCTTTGTTTATGAGGATAAATACGGAAAGAGCGGGATATACAGAAATGTGGATACGGTCTTTGTGACCCATTCCCACGATGACCATTTCGGTAAAGCATATGTTGAGCGTCTTTGCGCAGAAAGCGAAAAAAATATAACGCTTTACGGAGATAAAGCTCTTGAGCAGTTTATACCGCAGTGCAAAAATCTCACTTTCGTTGCGCTCGATGCATCGGCTCATCAGACCGTTGAATGCGGCGGATATTCCGTAACAGCGCTGAAATCAAACCACGCAACACGGGTTCCGGGTGAGCAGACCCACCACTATTATTTTAAGGGTGAAAAGAATCTGTTCATAGGTTACGACGGAGCATGGCTGATTGCAGACACATGGGAATTTTTGCAAAAGAATCCTATTGATGTGTATGTTATTGATGCCACCTGCGGCGAGGATTTCCGCCTCGACTTCAGAAATTTCTCACATAATAATCTTCATATGATAGATTTTATGTATGAAACCTTTATTGCAAACAATGTTATGACAAAGGATTCAAAGCTTATTTTGACCCACCTTGCAAAAACACTTCACCCCTCAAATGCCGATACAAAGCTCATTGCAAATAAACGCGGCTATGAGATGGCATATGACGGTATGGAGCTTGAATTTTAAAAGCATTAAAACGGGCAGTCCGCAGGGATTGCCCGTTTGTGTTACGCACCGCACCATTTTCGTCTGCGGACATTTGTGAATGTCCCCTACAAAATTTTGTATAATCGTAGGGGTCGATGCCCACATTGACCCGTAAACGGGAAGATACCCTCATGCAACTTCGGCAATAAACAGAATCCCTCAGTCAGCTGCGCTGACAGCTCCCTTCAGGCAAGGGAGCCGAGAGTACAGCCGTTTTCTCGTAGGGGCGATTCACGAATCGCCCGTTTGTGTTATGCACACCGCCCCTTAGCCCTCCTTGCCTCAAGGAGGGGGGACCGTCGTAGACGGTGGGAGGATTCCGAAGAGGGTAGCGACTGCGGTGGAGGGATTTAAAACGTTTAAAATCGAAAAGCCCCTTTACAAATCCCCAATACCGTATTATAATTATATTAACAAAATTTAACCAAAAAGGTGGAAAACAAAATGAAAAGATCATTGTTTCTCCTGCTCATAACCTGCCTTTTGACAGCACTTTTCTGCTGTTTCCACACGGCAGATGCTG
>JAFYUY010000065.1 GCA_017549405.1 Clostridia bacterium
CTTTGCGGATGATATGAGCGGGCATTACCTCCACAAGAAGCTTTGAAAGGTTTACCCCTTCCGCATCACGGATTATTCCGCACTCGGTACCAAGACGCACATCCGACCACAGCTTTAAGAATTCTGCGGAGGAGAGCTTTCTTGCGTGGCAAAGGATACCGTAGGAACGGCACACGCTGTCTTCAAAATCAAGACCGCCGCCTGATATGAGAGTTTCACGAAGCTGCTTTTCACGTTGTTCCACCTGGGTCACTGCGTTGGTCAGCTTTTCAATGGCATCGGCTTCGGAAATGCCAAGGGTTATCTGATTTGATATCTGATAAAGGCATCCGCCCGCTTCGCTTCCCTCACCGAAAAGACCACGCACGGTAAGTCCTATCTTGGTCATAAGATTTATTAACGGCTTTATCTGGCCGCAAGCCGTCATGGCGGGGAGATGGAGCATAACGGAGGCTCTCATTCCCGTGCCGAGATTTGTGGGGCAGGAGGTAAGATAACCCAAAGCTTCGTCAAAGGCAATGCGTGTCCCACGGGAGATGATATCGTCGGCACCCGATGCTCTTTCAAAGGCACCCGCAATGTCAAGTCCCGGCATTATGGACTGGATGCGAAGATGATCTTCCTCGTTTACCATTATGGCAAGGGTGTTGTTTTCGTCGGTTATAAGAGTTCTGCCGTGAAGCGCACCTTCGCAAAACTCGCGGCTTATGAGGTGATCTTCCGTAAGCACACCTCGCTCTGCGGGTGAAAGATTTTGCATGGATATGTAGTTGAATCTTTCACAGGAATGCTTTTCAAGGGCAGCTTTTACTGTGTCACTTACCTTTTGCAGCTCCTCGGGAGAGCATTTTTTTGGAAAAGGAAGATCGCAAAAGTTTCTTGCAAGGCGCACGCGTGAGCTTAAAACAACACCGGAACACGCCCGTTTGTCGTTATACCATTTCATAGATCTTTCCCTCCTTTGTCTGACCCTTCGTTGTTCTGCGCTTCTATTGCACGTATCTCGTCACGGTATTTTGCCGCATCTTCGTACTCCTGCGCATCGATTGCGGCACGAAGCTTTTCTTTGAGCTCGGAAAGTCTGTCTGCGGGCTGTTTTTCGTTCTGCGTATTGCTTGCAATGTCCGTGGGAGTTTTGGCGGGTTGACTTTCGGTGTCATGGATTTGTTCATCCGCAAGGGTTTGCGGAATTTTTCCGCAATGGGTGGCTTTTCCGTGTATCTTTGTTATTGTGGGGGAGAGCGCTCTGCGGAAGACCGAGTAGCAATTACTGCAACCCACACGTCCGCCGTGCATGAGCTCCGCCATGGTCATACCGCAACGGGTGCATGCATCGGATGCTACGATCTGGGGCTTTGGTTCGAGAAAACTGCCGAGGAAGCCTCCGAGAAAATCGTCGGAAAACCCCGTAGCGTCAGAAAAACCGAGATTTACACCAAGACCCTGCTTTTTTGCGCAGCCGGCGCAGAGATTTTTTTCAACGGTAAAACCGTTTTTTGTTTGTTTGTAGAAAAATGTAGCCTGATTTGTTTTGCATACTTCACACAGCATATTCATCACACTCCGTTTTTTGCTGCAGTTTGTTTATTAAAGTAAATTTACCACAAAGGTTTTGAAAAGGTCGGCACGCAGAGCATCACGTATCTCGCGGCTTCCTGCGGCAGAAAGGGTATCGTCGCTTGTGAGCGATAAAAACATTTTTGCCGTGCGGGCATCGATTATGGCATTTTCAACCATGGAATCGAGGAATGCCGCAAGGGTCGCACGGTCAAGACTTTCTCCCGCCGAGGCAAACAGATGCATGAGATAACTGCTCTTGTCCATACGCATACGGGTGATCTTTATATAGCCTCCGCCTCCGCGTCGGCTCTCCACTATGTAGCCGTGCTGTTTTGAAAATCGGGATGCCAGCACGTAGTTTATCTGGCTGGGCACGCATCCGACCTTGCCTGCAAAATCGTTGCGCTGAATTTCGGCAATTCCGTTTTGCTCCTCTAACATCTGCTCTATCATTCGTGCTATTTTTTCGGATATAAGCATTTTTTGTTCCTCCGATAAGACTTTGACTTTTACTGACCTTGTGCTTATATTATAACGTCAAAGTCAAAGAAAGTCAAAGTCAAAAAAGGTCAAAAATGCATATCCATGGGTGTTCTCAGCCGAAAAAGTCATAGTTTTCTTTGTTTTTCTCATTCGATCGCTGTTTTTCTTTGATTTTTGAAAAAATCCCTGCCGCATTGTCGTCTTCATCAAGGCTGCAAAACAGTTCGTCATCGGTCTCCACGGGGCGGTCGTCTTCGTAAAATGAACCGTTCCCGGATACTTTTGGATTTTTCATGGTTTTTTCCTCCTTTTTCATAAGTTTTTGTGAAAATGGTGTTCCATTAAGTTAAATAATATGATATAATGATTAAATAAGGAGTCAGTTGAATTTGCTTCCGCAAATTCAATTTAGCTATGGAGCGAAGCGGAATAATTTAGCTGCACCGCAGGTGCAATTTAGCTTTGCGCTCTGCGCAAAATTTAGCTAAAACAGATATTGGAGGACATCATGGCAGAAAGCATATTGCTTAACAAAGCAAAGGATTTTGCTGTTGATATAATAAATATATGCAAAAGAATAAAAGAAACACAAAGAGAAAGCGTTCTGACAAATCAACTTATACGCTCGGGAACATCGATAGGAGCTAACATTCACGAATCAAAATACGCGCAGGGAACGGCAGACTTTATCTACAAAATGCGGATATCTTTAAAAGAATGTTACGAATCCGAATATTGGTTAGAGCTTCTGAACAGAACCGGTTATATTGACGATATGGAATATAAAGAAATATCAAATGCGTGCGGTCAGATCCGCAGAATGTTGATCTCGTCAATAAATACAGTGCAGGCAAGCTTTGACAACAGAGGCGAATAAGATACTATTGATTTGTTATGGGCAGTAGCTAAATTGCCTTCGGTCAGCTAAATTGCCTTCGGCAGCTAAATTGACCTTCGGTCAGCTAAATTGACCTTCGGTCAGCTAAATTGACCTTCGGTCAGCTAAATTGACCTTCGGTCAGCTAAATTGCCTTCGGCAAATTTGGCTTGATCAACCTTTTACCTATTATTTCCACAATTCACACGAATTATTCACTCAAAACAAAAATATTTTAAAAATTTCGGAGGACCCATGGCAAGAACAAAAAAGCGCAGTCTTTCTGCGTCATTTAACGTAATTCTTTATGTCATTGTTGTTGTACTTACAATGTCTCTTTTTGCGGGCGGTTTTCTTATTTACGATTTCATATTTGCAAAGCCCGATGACGGAAGACCGTCGGTACAGCTTTTCCGTGGCGACAGAAGAGTGCGCACCCTTAACCAAAGCGAAGTTATGATGAGCGGAGAGCAGGTGCTTATTGATATAACCGTTCTTTCCGAGCACTGTGCCTACGGCATTGCGGGCGACAGTATTGAGAAAACGCTGGTGTTCTCGAACGGTGACTATGCAACCTTTGCACCCGGAAGTGCTTTTTGCCTGAACGGAGAAAACAGTTTTCTTTCCACCGATTGCGTTTTGTCGGGTGAAAGATTTTATGTTCCGCTTTCATTTTACGAGGATTATATAAAAGGGCTGAAATTCAGCACCAACGAATCGGGTTCAAGGCTCTATATAGATGTTGCGGCAAGCAAATACAGTCTTTTGTCCTTCAGCTCAAGCCCGGAAGACTCCCTTTCGGCAAGCGATTATTTTGATGCGGTAAGCTCGGGAAGAACGGCGCCCGAATTCAAGACCGACCTTTCTCAATACGAGCAGTATATGGA
>JAFYUY010000066.1 GCA_017549405.1 Clostridia bacterium
CCACGACAACAACACGCTCCTCGGTTACGTTTGGGAGCTTGATGACGGCACCCGCAAAAAGCTCATGGATTACTGCGGATACACCGACCCCTGCTGGGACAGATGCTACGACAGTATCATTCGCACAATGTTTGCATCGAGTGCGGGACTTATAATAATGCCCATTCAGGATATTCTGGGTTACGGGTCGGACACCCGACTCAACATTCCGGGCAAAGCAGACGGAAACTGGCGATACAGAGTCACACGTGAACAGCTTGACGGCATTGACAAGGAAAAGTACCGCAAGCTGAATCACCTCTTTAAGAGAAGCTGAGCTTAGAAGCTGCGCTTTCATGCAACAATTTATTATCTTCAGATAAATTTCGGGCTGTAGTTTTTACTACAGCCCGCTTTCATATTAAATTACGGAAATTCCCAGTACTGTTCAGAAGAACCTGCGGGGGCACTGTAACCACGGAGCTTTATAAGCTCGGATATGGTCACTATCTTATATCCCATCGCGTAGATCTGAGGTATCGTTGCCGCATACGCTTTAGCATTGGGTTCAACATCGTGGGTGAGGATTATTCTTCCGTCAACAACGTTTGCCATTATGGCATTTATTCTCGACTGCACGCTCACCTTGTCTTCGCCCTCCCAGTCGGAAATGCCAAGCTTTCCGCCGAATACCGGAACGGGAAGTGTTTTAAGCATCGTTTCCGAAACCGAAAGTCCGGGAGCACGGAACACCTTGGGATAAACTCCCGTGGCATTATATGCTTTTGTCTGCACGGTATTGAAATCTGCCATAAGCTCCTCGGGAGTCATATTAGCCATACCGTTCCAAAGGTTGCCGTGGTTGCCGATCTCCGAGCCTTCTGCGATTATTCTCTGCATAACAGGCGCCGTTGCATCGGTTATGTTGCTGCCCACGCAGAAGAAGGTGGCATGGGCACCGTATTTTTTAAGCTCATCAAGAAGCAAGGGCGTCGTGGTGGTTCTGGGACCGTCATCCACCGACATGGCAACAAGCTTCTGCAGTCCGTTATCCTCGCCGCATACCGCAGCGCCGCCGATAACAACATTCACATTTCCGTCGCTTGTGGGGTTGAACTTAAGCTCGATCCTATGTTCACCATAGGCAAGCTCCTGCTCAAATACAAACAGCTGAGTGTGGGAATACTTCTGGAACGAAAGGAGCTCTTCATCGACCTCAGCCTTCTTCCAGCCATGACCGTCTATCTGATAGTCAATGTCAAATCCGGAGGAATTCATGCCGAATATAAATCCGAAGCTTGTACCCGTAAAGGTAAATTCCGCTCTTGCATCGGCTCCCGAAAATCTCACTGCGCTGTCTGTTATCTTTGCGGCAGAGCTTGTGCCCTCGGAGGTGCCGTACATTGGCGAGGTAAGTCCCTGTGTTGCGGAGTATGTTCCCGAAAGGGTAAACTCGGTTGCGGGAATTATTCTTGCATTCTTCCAGAGCGAACGGGAAAGAACTGACGGCATCGCCTGCGTTTTATCCTTTTTATTTTCATAATATACTGTGTCTGCAAGCATGGGAGAGAGCACCTTTTTGATCTCCTCAAAGTAAACTCTGTAGCCCTCGGCAGACGGGTGGAGATCGTCCACTGTGTAGAAATACTTGCCGCTTGTTTCGTTTGATGCGCCACGTGCCGTCATAAGAGTCTGCATGGCAACGCCCATATCAACACAAGGTATTCCGTAATGCTGCGCCACTTCAACGTACGCTTTGCGGGACGAGCCTGAAAGCTTGCGGGCAGAGAACGCAAACACGATATCGGCATAGGGGTTTGCATCATATATGCCGTGAACAAGGGATTCTACCTGACGGATAAGGTCGGAGTAATTTTGCTCAATGCCGTTATCGTATATCCAGTCGTTGGAGGTGAATTCCACAAACACAAGGTCGGGCATTCCGTGACCGTTTGTGTTCATAAGATGATCCTTCAGACGGTAAACACCGAAGTTTGTGGCGGTATCGGAAATACCCGCATTCACAAAATCGATCGTCGCATCGGGGTACTGTTCTTTCAGCCATGCCGTTGTGCGGTTGACGTAGGAATCCGCCATGTTGCCGCCCGAGGCTGAAACTGTTCCGTCGGCATTCACGACCTTTGATGCCGAAGAACCATAGGTTATGGAGCCACCGAGATAGCCGACTGTCAGCTGTTTTTCGTTATTGAGTGCACGGTAGGTGTTGGCAAGGGGATTTTCCACACCATCATTTTTGATAAGGATATTATTGTAGATATAGTCCATTATTTCTTCTCTTTTTTCTTCGGGTTCATCCGCCGCACCATTTCGGTATATCAGCTTTGCCACATCGTAAATACTTGCGTCATATGTCTTTCCGTATGCGGTGTGGGTCATGCCCGATGCATCTTTATATGTAAGGTATGCTCGTGCGGAATAGTGCCTTGCAAGATTTGCATCGGATATCCTTATTATTACAGCGGTAAATTTGTCGTACGTTTCCTCCACACCGAATGTGTTTTTGGCGGGAACTGTCTTTGCACCGTAAACCTTGCCGTTGTAATCATATCTGCCGTCCTTTATAAGCTCGGCATCTCCGTGGGCATACGTTGGAAGCACCACTGTGCCGTAGCCTATAACATTTCCCGTATTGAATGCGGCATTTTTCGGATCAAGCACTGCATTTTCCGCATTGAGTCCCGCAAGCATCGTGCGGGTTTCGTGGGAAATGTCCGATACAAAGCGCAGACCCTTCTCACTCGTTATTCTTATCTGAATACCTTCTGTGTAAAGATCCCTTTCGGAAAGAGATATCCAGCGTGCATAAAGGGTGGTTCCGTCAGAAAGCTCTGCACCGTCTGCCACAGCACGGGTATATGCACTGTCGGAATACCAGCCGCCAAAGAGCATTCCGTTTTTCTTCATGCCCGAGGGAAGAGCGATCCTGCCGCCCTTTGTTATATTTACGGTATCTGCGGGGTAATAAAGATATTCGTCCTGCCCGCTCGTTACCTTAATTACAGTTTTAAGCTCCGAGAGTGCCTTATAGGTTATTTCGGTCTTTCCTTCAGGAAGCGTGATCTCACCACTCTGATAAGCAAAGCTTTCGGAATCTCCACTGTTTATAACGGCATAATATCCGTCATCAATGGTAAGATCGAACTTGCCCGTAACCGACTTTCCGTCGTTGCCGTAAACAAAATCAACGGTACCGCCCGATGTGGAATATACAGTATAAACTCCGTCGGGAGCAGCTGCTTTTTCAACAGAAGTGATATCCTGCGGCTTTACTCCGTTATTGAATATTACCTGTATTGCGCCCGAAAATTCGGGGGCATAATTGTTTGCGGCAAGAGATATTTTCTTTAATGTGCCGCCATCGGCTCTTATAAGAACATTTTTAAGGAACTTTGCACCTAAATGTCCCGATGACCAGCCGTCGCCGCCTATATTTATTGTGTTTACCGTTCCGCCCGCAATGAAAACTGCGGCATCGGTGGAGATCTCCTGAACTGTGGAGAACGCAATGGGTCCAAGTCCTATCTTATTGAAGGTGCCCGAATGTACTTCTATTTTCTGATCAGAAGCGCAGGCTTTTCCGTAATTTCCCGCTGAAACTATCTGATGGTTGCCCGAGGTGGTTATACCCTCGCCAAGAATAAGCTCGTTACCGCAAGCGGACATCCATGCGTAAAGCCCGTTGGTAAATTTGATGTTTTTGATCGTCACGGGACCCGCAAAGGTATAGCCTCCGCTCGCCTGAGTTGCAATTTCGGAGCTTGCATCATAACCTGAAATTGTCATCATGCCGGTATGTCCGCCGATGGGGTTGGGGAGATTGTATGTGCCTATGATTTTAATTTCAAAGGGTTTATCGGTCTGTGCAAGGGAAAGCGCCTTTGTTATGGAAGTTACTGCCGTCTGTGCAGTTTCACCATCGTTTGTATCCTGACCGTTTGTGGAATCAACATAAAATACCGTCGGCGGAGGGGGAGGAGTGAGCACGTTTTCGTGATCCTTTGCCACAACGTTGCCGCTTGCATCTTCACAAATCGCATAAACGGAATAGTTATTTGTAACATTTTGGAGAGTGCCGCTCCAGCCCTTGAAGGTGTAGCCTTCTGCCGCCACAAGTCCTTCGGGGGCGGTGGCATTCTTACCCATAACAGTTACGGATTTTCCGAGATGGGTCGTGCCGTCTGTGCCGTAGAAATCAACGGTATATGTGGTGTCGCCGAAATCAACGGGGCTTTCCCAGTCGCCGAAGTTTTCGTGCATATACTTATAGGTTACAACCTTAACAAGTCCCTGCGCTTCCTTTTCTGCGATATATTCGCAAAGGCCGCGCATGGTTTCTTCCGAAACTTCGGAAAGACCATGACCATAGATAACTTCCCAGGTCTTGTTTGTGATCTGTTTGTCAACTATTGCCTTGAGGTCGTCAAGGGTTCTTCCCGAGAACCAGTTACGCTGTTTCCAGTACTGGGTGGAAAGTCCGTATTTGTCGGAATATTTGTAATACTTGTTGGTTACAAGCTCGATAAGTCCGCGGTATTCCGTGTCACCAACACCGATCTGTCCCGTGCCGCCTGCAAGGATGATACCATTGATATTGAAGCCGTCAGCGGTAAGGTCGCGATAGGAATCGCCAAGCTGAGCTTCAACATCCGCCCACGAGGTAACAAAGGGCTTGATAACAAGGTGGGTCTTGGTGTGGGAAATAATTTCACCGCCGCGATCCTGGATTTCATGCAGGAGCGCATTCTGATAAGTAAGCTTATTGGAGGGCACCGCCGCACAAAGGGGCATGTTGAATTCGCCCATAACGATATCCACATAGTTTATAAGGTCATCGCGGTTATCGTCGAAGCAGAATGTGATATATCCCTTATCCATTTCTTTCCATGTCATGGGAATGGTAGTGCCGGGGTTGGGAGGATAATCCGCAAAATTAATATTTGTGGTACCGGGATTCAATGTAACTTCACCGCTTTCGGAAATAACTGTTTTGGTGTCGCCGTTTGTTATCATTGCGGATTTTGCGCTGTCGGCAATGGTAATGTTGAATTTTCCCGCAACTGCATTGCCGTTTTCATCATAAACGGGCGTAACGTTTCCGCCGGCAGCAGAATTTATGTAATATTTTTCACCAATGGAAATACTGTCGAGCGTTGCATCGTATGCGGGAGCGGTTGTGCCGTTATTGTTTATAACGATAAGAGCACCGTCTATTTTTGTGGGACTGCCGTTGCCCGTTGCAACTGCGGATATCTTTGCGATAGCACCGCCGTCATTCTGTATCACAACATTCTTTTTAAAGGTGGTGGCACCGCAGGAGCCCCAGTTTGTTGAACCTAAAAGCAGATTCGCAATACTTCCGCCCGAAAGGATTATTTTTGCATCGTTATTCACAGAAAATCCCGATGAAGCAGGCATGATGGCGCCCACGTTGAATTTTCCCGTGAAGTTTCCGCTTTCAACATTTACGTTGATCGCGTTTACGTTTGTGTTTCCCATACCGCCGCCAAAAACAATCCAGTCATCGGTTGAAGTTGTGACAAAGCCTTCACCGAATGTCACATCATGACCGCGGGTCACGATGTAGGAATTTGTTCCGCGGGTATAAGTAATGTTCTTAAAAGTCACAGGTCCGCCAAAGGATACGCCCTGACCTTTATCGCCCGTAATAACAGAGGAGGCATCGTAACCGCAGATATCAACATTTCCCGCATGGGCAACGCCATCGGAAAGTTTTACGGTGTATGTACCGATAACATATACCGTGCCCTCGGCTCCCGCAAGCTTTTCATAAGCCGCCCCGAGAGTTGCAAGGGGAGCATCTGCGCTCTTACCGCTGTTTGAATCACTTCCCGATGCGGAAATGAAATAAACATTCTCACCGGCTGAGGGTTTTTCGTATTCTTCATAGGTAATACTTGTGAGTCCTGCGGGCAAAGTCGTCTGCCCGCCTTCGGAAATGACTGTTTTGCCGGAAGAAGTCTTGATTATTGCCGAATGGGCGGGGTCTTCGATCTCAATGTTGAATTTTCCCGCAACGGCATTGCCGTTTTCGTCAACCACGGGGGAAACGTAGCCGCCGCTTGCCGCATTTATATAATACTTTGCGCCGATGGAGATGCTGTCAAGGGATGTGTCATATGTGGGGGCAGCAGTACCATTATTGTTGATAACGATAAGGGAACCCGTGATTGCCGTCGGGCTTCCGTTACCTGTGGCGGGAGCGGAAATCTTTGTGATGTTACCGCCGTCGTGCTGAACAACAACGCTCTTTGCAAAGGTGGTCGCACCGCAAGAGCCCCAGTTTGTACTGCCGAGGATGATGTGGGAGATGCTTCCGCCCGAAACATTGATGTTTGCATCATTATTAACTGTGTAACCTGCCTTGGGCATGATACCACCCACGTTGAATTTGCCCGTGAAAGTGCCGTCCATAACAGTTACGTTTATGTCATTGACCGATGTGGAGTTCTGACCGTTACCGAATACCATCCAGTCGTCATTCGAGGTGGTCTTGAAGCCTTGACCGAAGGTGATATCGTTTCCTCTTGAAAGTATGTAGGAATTTGTACCTCTCGAATATGTAATGTTCTTAAAGGTAACAGGTCCGCCAAAGGAGATTGCCGCCTTGGAGGAATCAAAGGACGAGGTTGCATCATATCCCACAATGTCAATATTCTGAGTGTGGGAGATATAGTCGGAATTTGTGGGTGAATATGTGCCTATGATCTTGATCGTGCCCTCATTTGTGCCGAGCGCTGTCATTGCCGCTTTAAGTGTGGCAAAGGGTGCGGAGGCGGAAAGACCATCGTTACTGTCGCTTCCCGATGCGGAAATATAATACACGGGAATATCTGCCGCATATGAAAATACGGGGAGCATTGACAGAACCATTACGGCAGAAAGAATAAATGAGAAGATCTTTTTTGTGCAGTTTTTCATTGTGATTTCTCCTTTTGGTGAATATATTTATTCAATTAGCATTATAGCACAAATATTTTTGTTTGTAAAGTGAAATAGTGTATTTTATGCACAAAAAGGGGATGTTAAAAAAGTCCGGACCGCAAAAAAGAAGAAAAACAAAGAAAACAGAACAAAAAACAAGTATAAGTCCTGAAAACAAGGAAGAAAAACTTATCATTCCGGTTTTTTCTCAAAAAAATCTTTTTTGCTACAGACAAACGTCACCTCCCGACGCACCTTTGTGAGCCTTCGGGTTCCTTTTGTCCGTTCTGAAGCTTTTTACCTATCCCCTCAAAAGGGGCTGTTTAAAAACC
>JAFYUY010000067.1 GCA_017549405.1 Clostridia bacterium
GCTCTATGATGACGGGAGTTATTCCGAATTTTTTGAATCTTTCGTATACGGTCTGCCAGTGGGAAAAGTCCGTAACATCGAAATCCGATGTTTCGGGCAATCGTATAACTCCGTGATTTACTCCGCACTGCAGAGCGTAATCCCAAGTCAAATCATATTCACTGCGCAGATAGTCGGTAAGCAGCATTATCTTGCCTCCTAAAGTAAATATTGACATATGTTTGTGTTTTTGTTATACTAATTATATAGTAACGCAAGGGTTAAAGCTAATCAAATCTTATTTTTTTATAAACAATTCTTATTATATTCTGTGGGTGCTTATGAAGAAAAAATATTATACAGAATCTTCAAATCAGTATATCTATACGGTTTTTTACAGTCCGCAAAAGCAAAAAAGCGGTTGCTTCAGAAATCATCATCACACTGAAACGGAGCTCAATTTTATAATTTACGGCAGCGGAGAATATAACCTTGGCGGCAAAAATTATACTTTCAGGGCGGGTGATCTTTTTATAGTCCGCTCCAACGAGCAGCATTGCATTCCAACCATAACCTCGGATACTTTGCTCTCCCTTAATATGTATATTTCACCCTACTTTTTCTGGAACGAGTGCGCGGATTATATTCCTTATCAGAAGATAAGAGCGCTTATAGATGCGGATATTCCGATTTTAAACCGTAGATGCGGTGAGGATATAACATCGGTATTCACAAAGATCGCAAAGCTTTATGAAGACGGCAGAGAGGATTTGCGCTTTGCACTTCGCGGTGAGGTGCTGAATGCCATCAGGATGATCGCTGACGGAACAGATGTGGATGAAAGCGCTGATTTTTTGTCGCACTTGTGCCTTGAAGATGTGCAAAAGGCCATGGAATTTATAAAGATAAATTATAAAAATCCCATAAGCCTTGAGGATATTGCAAAAAGTGCCGCAATGAGCAGTTCGTACCTTTCGGCAACATTTAAAAAGATAACCGGTATGTCGCCGTATAACTATCTTATCACCACAAGGATAGAAAAAGCGGCAGAGCTTATAAAAAAGACTGATAAAACCGTTATGAGCATAGCGCTCGAATGCGGATTTACCAGTCTTACGTCGTTCAATAAGGCGTTCAAAAAATTGGTGGGTATTACCCCGATGGAATTAAGACAGATGTATAAATAACGATATTCAACTGTTGTGAAAATAAAGCTCGATATATGAAATATTGGTTTTCTTGTTGCAGTTGAATTTTAACACCTGCTTGTCACCGGATGCGTTGCAGATGACATCAAAACCGTACATTTTTGTGTTTTCAAAGAGTCTGTACGAATTAAAGCTTTCTTTTTCAGGTACTTTTACAAAGGCATCGGAAGTATCGCTCAGCGGTTGTGATGCACATCCGTTTATGCTGATATTAATATCATTATCTGCCGCTATGAATATGCGGATATTCTGTTTCTCCGAGTAAGGTGCAGTAACAATTTCGAATTCACATCCGTCCGTTGCCTCAAACGGTAACGGTGTATAAAGCTTGCAGCCTAAAGGTCCGAAATCCTGATGGGTGACAACAAAGCGGTTGTCGGTTTTTTCTGTGTTTTCCGGAGATGCTCCGGCAAAGGTGCATTCGGAAACATCGGGATGCTGGTTGTTTATAGCATGACCATAGAAATAATTGAAAAGATATATTTTGTCTGCGCCCTGATAAAAGTATTTTTTTGAATATGCCGCAACAACTTTACTGTCGTTCATTTTTATATCATAGCTCAGTATTTCTATGCCGGCATACAGCTCCACACCTGTTCCGTCAACCAGCTTTTTCCAATCCGCAATAGGCATATCGGAATCTGTTATGTTGAAACGGGGAGTTACGGTTATGGAATCCACAAGCTTTTCCTTTATCCAGGTGTGCACATCCAGCCCGAATATCTTATTTTGTCCGATGTCTCTTGTGACACGGACATTTATTTTTATGGGATGTCCCCATTTTTCTTCTGCGGAATTTACCGCTGATTTAAGCTCACGGAAAAAAGCATTCATAATATCACAGCAATCACCGCGTTCAAGATAGTCAAAGCACACGGGCTCACGCATGAAATCCCATTCCACGCCATAGGCATCATACCGCATAAGCTGCTCTTTGATGTAGGAAAGAGTATATTCGCGCACTTGTTTTATTGAAAAATCAAGACAAGTTTCCCAGTAACCGTATTTTTCCCCCACCATCCAACCGTTGTTTTTGGCGGTATAGAAAAAATCTGAGCGCAGATTGGAGGTTTTTACGTTGCCGTTGTGACAATCGTTCATGCGGAAGGATAACCAATAGCGGCAGTTGTGGTTTTTCAGATAACCGAATAATTCGGAAAAAAGATCGATCCCGAAATCATAATACAACAGATGCGAAAACTTTTGATTCGGCATATCTTTCCAATCGACCGGGATTCCGTTTTCAACTGTGCGGTCATATATATCTCCCATAAATGACATTACTTCCGATGGAACAGCAGAAGAAAGATCGGATATGTTTATAACATAATCCGAAATGTGGGGAGAAAGATTTTTTTCAAAAAAATCATATAAATGCTGTTTTGCATTTCCCTTTGTGAGAGTTATATCTTTGCAGTATTCGCCAAAACGACTGTAAAAATCCGCATCGTGATTGCTGAACACACCGTATTTTTTGTTTATCATTTTTTAGTTCCTTTCGTGGCAGATCTCTTATTTTAAATTATACTGTATTTGCCTGAAAAAGTAAATAACGGTTTGGGACATCTTTTTTGAAAAATGTCCTTTTTTGCAAAGAAAAAGGTGCCAACGGCACCTTTTTACGATATGATTTATTTTGTTTCTGCTTTGTCTGCAGTTTCGCCTTCAACAGAAGCCTTGGCGGGCGCTTTTCCTGCCTCGCGTTTTTTTCTGATCTTTGCTTTTGCGATCACTACTACAACTATTGCTATGAGTACAAACGGAAGCCATACAAATATAATAACAGGCAGATTGTATGAAAGCGATACAAGACAATCGTCGAGATCGCTGCGGAAATTGTCAAATCCGCGGTTGACAGATGCGGTCATGCGCTGAGAAAGAGTCTGCTTCTGCGAATCGGGAGGAAGTATTTTTTTAACTTCGTCTATACGTACGGTGGCGGTGGAATAGCTTATGAGCGAATCGTATTTCTTGAGGGTGCCCTGATAATTTTCTATTTCATAGCGGACATCGGAAAGTTCACGCTCAAGCAAAAGCACATCATCAAGATTGCTTGCATTTTTAAGTATTTCAAGTATGCGCTCCTCACGGAGAAGTGCACTTTCAAGGCGAGCTTCGGTGTCGAAATATCTTTCCGTAACATCCTGATTGTTCTGACCGCTGCCGGTTACCGTGCCGAGTGTTCCCGTAAGGCTTATAAACTGCTTGTAATTTTGAGCGGGGATGCGTATGGTGAAAGAAGCATGGCGGTTTGAATATTCGCTTTTGTCGCCGTAGGTTTCGGCATTTTCGTAATATGCACCGTATTTTTCGCAAAGGGAATCAAGGGCAGCAATGGATTTATCGTATTCCTCGGTGCTGATATTGTACCAGGATGAATAAATTATCTTTCTTGTGTTTTGCGGTGCTTCCGTGCTGTTTTCTGCGGGCGACATGGGCGAATCTTTTGATTTGGATTCTTCTGTTTGGATCTCATATTCCGCCTCGGGCATCATTCCGCCGTCAAACGCTTCATCGCGAAAGACCGTGGAACCCGTTGTCTGTGAATAATAATTCATGGTGCTGTTGTCGGATGCGTTTTTGGCTCCGCAAGAGCAAAGCAAAAACAAAAGAACAGCGGTAAGCAAAACGGGAAATACTTTTCTGAGCAAGAATTTTTTCATGTTATTTTCCTCCTTTTTAGGGGTCAAAGGAAACATATCTTGTTTCTCTTTGCGTGTTTGACGAGGAAAAATTCCGTTTGTTCCCAAAAATTCAATCTTTTCTTTCCACGAACCAGCGATTGTCCTCAAAAAACAGAAAAGCTTCTTTTCCGCGGATGCCGCAGGTGTATCTTATTCCGAAGCCTCCACATTTTGTGCTGGCGCAGGGGCGTATGTCAATTATTTTATCAACCTCATAATTTGTACCGTCCTCCCATTCTATTTTCTTGGGAAAAATATTTCCGATATCGTCAAATATGGCGGTGACTTTTACATATGTTTTGGTTCGCATGATTTCTCCTTTAATGTTTTTATCTTAAATTGGTGAATACTTCATACCCTCGGGCAATATACCCGAGCTTTTCTCTGTCGCATAGGGTGAGAGCTGTGGAAACGCAGGAAAAACCGAATCGCAAGCGGAGCTTGTCTACGGTACTGTCTATAACGTCCTTTTTTCCGCCGTCTTTTTCAAAAAGGGATATTTGCGGTATGTCGGCGGGAACAAGGTCTATGGCGCATATACCCATGCTGCGTAAAGGTGTCTTTTCAAGATCCACGCTCTCGGCAAGCAGTCTGCATGAAAACGCAAGCAGGTCACGCGCGGAGCTTGTGGCAAAATCGAGTTTTATCTGACGCTCAAATGAACAAAGATTTATATCCCTGAAGTTCATTTTTATTCCGCGGCATTTTGTGTTTTCGGCACGCAGGCGTGAGCATACCGTGTCGCACAGCGAAGAAAGTATGAGCTTTGCGTCGGAAAAGCTTGAAATATCTTTTGGAGGAGTAGTGGAATTTCCCATGGATTTTGCAGCGGGAACTTCACCGAACAGTGCCACGGGAGAGGTATCCTCCCCGCGGCAGTAGGTGTAGAGAGCCTCACCGTTTTTGCCGAGGATGCTTTTTAAAAAATGGGGGTTTTGCCGTGCTACATCACCGATCGTTGTTATGCCATAGCTTCGGAGTCGTGCGGCGGTGCTTCTTCCGACATAAAGAATTTCGGAGGCCGGCATGGGGGAGATGATGTTTTGATACTGATCGCGGGCAAGCACCGTTGTGGCATCGGGCTTTTTGTAATCGGACCCCAGCTTTGCGAAAATTTTATTGTCGGAAACTCCAACGGATGCGGTGATGCCAAGCTCCTCTTTTAAAACCTTTCTTATTTCATCTGCAACCCTTTTCCCGTCCTCCACGGTGCATATACCGTCATTGCCCGTAAGCTCAAGCCAGGCTTCGTCCATGCCGAAGGGCTCCACGCGGTCGGTATATCGCTGATATATTTTTCGGGCGGCGCGGGAATAACGCATATAAAGGTCGTAATGCGCTCCCATAAGAATGAGAGAGGGGCATTTCTTTTTTGCATCGCTTATTTTTTCGCCCGTTTTTACTCCGTAAAGCTTTGCCTTTTCGTTTTTTGCAAGGATTATGCCGTGGCGCATCTCTATGTTGCCGCACACCGCAACGGGCTTTGAAAAAATCGAACGGTCGGGAGAATTGGCGCATTCCACCGAAGCGAAAAAATTATTCAGGTCTGCGTGCAGAACGACCCTTCCGCGGTTTATTCCGTGATTCGATGTATAGGGACAGAAAAATTCTTTTGTGTTTTGCGTTTTTTCGTCAAATGTGCGGCTCATTTTAAAGGCTCCTTGGGATAAAATCCAAATTCAGAATACGTGTTTGATAATATAATATCACAAAAAAGAACATTTGTCAAGAATTAATGTTCTAAAAATTTGAGAAAATAGAACTTTTTATTTTGCAATATGGACTTGAGTACTGATTTAACCTATAAAATAGTGATTTATGTTTTGAATTATTAAAACTAAAGTTTGTGTGATATAGCGCACATATTTTTGATATGCGCACATGTTTACCGAATGTTCATCGTAAGGTATCATTTTGGAATTAAAATATAATGAATATAAATTTGAAAATGTATATATCCGAAAGGTAAATGACAAAAATGCTTAAAATATTCCACACGGCAGATGTACATCTTGATGCACCCTTTTCGCTTTCCGATCCGCTTGAAGCGGAAAAACGCAGAACGGGGCTTCGCAGTACATTTTGTTCCATGATACATGCCGCAAGGCGCATGGAGGCGGATGTGTTTCTTATCTCGGGCGATCTTTTTGAAGACAGCTTCGCCACAAAGGACACTGCCGCAACGGTCTTGCGCGAAATAGAATCTTTTCCCGATTGTCAGTTCTTTATAATTCCCGGAAACCACGACCCATACAGTGAAAATTCTCCGTATGCTTTGCTGAGCTGGCCTGAAAATGTACACATTTTTACAGAGCAGTCGCCGTCATATTTCGAGCTTCCCGAAAAAAATGCAAGAATATACGGTCATGCTTACACTTCAAAGGAGATACCAGACGGTCTGTTTTCAGGTTTTCACGTGGAGGATGAGAGCAAAATAAACATTCTTCTTGCCCACGGATTTGTAAATATCCCTCAAAGCTCATGCAACGTGCTTATGAAGGGGGATATAGAAAACAGCGGATTTGACTACATAGCTCTTGGGCACGTTCACACCCATGAGGGATTTTTGAAGGCAGGCAAAACGGTTTATGCTTATTCGGGTTGTGCCGTGGGGCGCAGCTTTGACGAATGCGGCTACAAATATGCAGTTGCGGGAAGTATTTCAAAAGAGGGGACCGAAGCCAAAACAGATCTTTCCCTTTACAAATGCTGTGACCGCAGATTTGAAATTTTGAATGTTGACATCAGCGGTTCCCGTGATAACAGGGAGGCTCTTGAAAAAATAAAGAATGCCGCAGCAGAATATGGCGAGGATACATCTTTGAGGATTGTAATGCAAGGCGAGGTTTCTCCCGAAGTTTCTCTTACCGATGACGATGTGCGCCGCGTTTTGCGCGTGCCGTCGTATGTGGAGACTGTTGACAATACGGTCCCCATGTTCGATGCGGAAAACCTTGAAAACGATATGACGATAGTGGGAGCCTTTTATCGCAGGTTGTCCTCAGCGCTCATGTCGCAGGATCCCGCAGAAAGAAAAAAAGCCGCTGCAGCACTTAAATACGGACTTGCAGCGTTGTGCGGGCGGGATATAAACGGATGATTTTAATTTATGGAGAAAAAAGTAGTGTCGGAACAAATATTAAAGCTTGAAAAAGTGACGGATACGCTTTCTGTCTATCAGGAAAAGGGTGTGTTTTTTTACGGTACGGATGCTGTGCTTCTTTCGGCATACTCTTCGGGCGCTGTGAGAAAATATGCACCAACACGAGGTATTGAGCTTTGCTCGGGTACTGCTTTCGCATCCCTTTCCATGCTGGATAGATATAAAAATCTCACAATGTCGGCAGTGGAGATAAACTCCCGCGCGTGCGAGCTTTCGCAAATGAGCGCACAGGTAAGCGGACTTTCCGAAAGATTTTCCGTGAGCAATTCGGATATTTGCGAAGTCAGAAAAAATTTCATATCCGAAAGATTTGATTTTGTAATATGCAACCCTCCGTATATGACAGCGGATTGCGGAAAAATGTGCGCCGACGATTACAAGACCGTGGCACGGCATGAGATACTGTGCAAAATAGGCGATATTTTTTCCGCCGCATACTTTCTTTTGGGAACGGGCGGCAGCCTTTTTATAGTTTATCGTCCCGACAGACTGTCATCACTTTTTGCGGGAGCGGCTCAAAACGGATTTGAGATCAAAAAAATGACTTTTGTGTGCTCAAAGCCCGAAAGAGCGCCCGTGTTAGTGCTCTGTGAGGCTAAAAAGCAGGCAAAGGAAGGCCTTGTTTTAACAGAACCGTTTATTATTTATAACGAAAACGGTGAATACACCGAAAAAATGAAAATTGCTTCGCTGAAAGGTGAGATGAGTTTTGGCAAATGAGATAGAAGCGGGCGCCCTTTATGTTGTGGCAACGCCTATAGGAAATTTATCGGATATCACCGAGCGTGCACTGAAAGTTTTGTCTGAAGTGGATTTTATTGCCGCTGAGGATACACGCGTTTCGGGGCTCTTGCTATCGAGGTTTGATATCCGAAAAAATATAGTAAATTATTTTGAACACAATAAGAAATCCGCCGGGGAAAAGATCATAGAGGAGCTTCGCTCGGGTTGCAGCTGTGCGCTTGTTACAGATGCGGGCACCCCTGCCATATCCGACCCGGGCACCGAGTTGTGCCATGCCGCACGGTGCGCAGGAATAAAGGTCATTCCGGTCCCCGGAGCGTGTGCCGCCATAACGGCACTGTGCGCCTCGGGGTTTGACAGCAGAAGATTTATTTTTGAAGGCTTTTTGCCTCAGGATTCCGAAAAGGAGCAGGTGCTTACGTCCCTTAAAAACGAAAAAAGGACGGTTATTTTTTACGAAGCACCGCACAGGCTCAAAAAGACGTTGTCGGAGCTTTATGAAGCCTTGGACGATCGCAGAATATGCCTTTGCCGCGAGCTGACAAAAATAAACGAAGAATTTATAATAACGACTCTTTCGGAGGCGATTGCCCTTTATAACGAAAAAGAACCCCGCGGCGAATATGTTCTTGTGCTGGGAGGGGCAGAGGCGAGCGAAGAAGTTTTCTGGGCGAACCTTTCTGTGGAACAGCATGTGGATTTTTATACCGAAAAGGGACTTTCAAAAATGGATGCCATAAAGGCGTGTGCCAAGGACCGCGGAGTGGCAAAAAATGTTATATATAAGCAGATGCTTTGATTTTTGACATATGATATACGCAAATAACAAACGCTATAATACCCTTGACGGGTATCTTAAAAATAAGTTCGGATGCAAGGTGGCAAAGGTGTCACTCAATGCGGGGTTTGGGTGCCCCAACCGCGACGGAACGTGCGGCACGGGCGGATGTATTTACTGTTCTCCCATGGCAAGCGGAGATTTTGCGGGAAATAAAGAGCTTTCCATCAGAAAACAGTTTGATGAAATTTCCGCCAAAATGGGCGAAAAATGGCATGGTGCAAAATTTATGCCGTATTTTCAGGCGGGAACCAATACATACGCTCCCGTTGAAAAACTGCGTGAGGTGTATGAACAGGCGCTTGCCATTGAAAATATAGTTGGCATAAGCATTGCCACGCGACCCGATTGCATCCCGGATGATGTCCTTTTATATCTCGAGGAGATATCCCGCAGAACTTTTCTTACCGTTGAACTGGGACTTCAGACTGTTTTTGATAAGACCGGTGAAATTATCAACCGCGGCACCACTTATACCGGGTTTCTTGAGTGTTTTCAGAGACTCCGCGAGCGGGATATAAATGTGTGCGTTCATCTTATAAACGGACTGCCCGGAGAGGATCGTGATATGATGATGGAAAGTGTAAGACGCGTGGCGGCACTTTCACCGCATTCTTTAAAGCTTCATATGCTTCACGTTTTAAAGGATACGCCTTGCGCTGATATGTACATGAAAGGCGAATTTTCGGTTTTTGAAAAGCAGGAGTATATAGACCTTGTGTGCGACGAGCTTGAGATTATTCCGTCCGACATTGTCATACAGCGCATAACGGGTGACGGCGCGCGCGAAAGCCTTATAGCACCCCTTTGGAGCATCAAAAAGTTTGATGTTTTAAACGGTGTGGATAAGGAGCTTGCGAGGAGAAATTCTTATCAGGGCATAAAGGCATAACGTGTTATTACGCAGGATGCCGCAATGCAAAATATCATAACAGTAAACGAGGCGGGGAAGGCATACCCCGTCTTTTTTGCACCCACATGGGAGAAATATACAGAAAGAGTATAAAGTATGGTGTCGGAAGATCCCATAAGAACGCTTGCAGTACGTCCCGCTGAGCTGTCGGGGCCCGATGTGTCAAAAAGCTGTTTTATCGTGGCAATGGCACCGCTTCCCGAAACGGGGCGCATTATTGCCACGGGGAGCATTTCTTGCGGAATACCAAGTAACTTGCACAGGGGAAGGGATGCATTGCACAGCGCATCAAGGGCTCCGCTTGCCGAAAACATTCTCACAGCCACGATTAGCATGATCAGGGTGGGGAGTAGTCCGAAGGATGTTTTTATGCCCTCACGACATCCGCCAAGAAACATGGATACCGTGTCTTTTTTTGAAAAAGCCATTATCAGCCCCAATAATGTGAAGACTATGGGGAGGGCGAAAGATGCTATATTACCCATGCCTTTTTGTTTTTTTGGCGGCGGCACACAGTCTGCACACAAGTGCCGCAAATATTATTGTAGCAAAGGAACATAGATATATGGGCAAGATTATGTCGTAAGGGTTTTGCGATCCTGCGGCTTCACGCAGGGCAATAAGTGTTGTGGGGAATGCCTGAAAAGGTACGGTATTCATAACTGCAAAGGTAAGCATATCATGCGAATCTGGGTATTTTTTTTCAAGCTCCGAAAGCTTTTCCATGGCGGAAAGCCCAAAGGGAAGCGCGGCATTGCCAAGACCTAAAAGGTTTGCGGCAAAGTTTGCGGCTATTTCGTCAATACCCACCCCCGTTTTGTGAGCTGTTGGGTAGATATATTTTAAAATGGGTCGTACAACTTTTGCAATAAGTGCTGTCACTCCCACCCCGTCAAATACTCCTATGACACCGCTCCACAGACACATTACGCCTAAAGTGGAAATACAAAGCGCTGCCGCATCTGCGGCACCTGAAAGTACTGCGGCAGAAAGCTCGTTCATTTTGCCGCTCACAAGGGCAAATGCAAATGAAGATGATGTTAAAATGCAAAAAATCTTACCAATCAAAATAAATCGACCTCATTTTCATACTAATTTGACAATTTTTGGTAAATTATACAAAACATTAGTAAAAAGTGTTGACAATAGGCAAATTGTGTTGTATAATACAAACATATCAATATATAGCAAATGTTTGACAAGGGAGCGTGTTTTTATGAAAGCTTTGGGTATAGTACGTACCATAGACAGACTGGGCAGACTTGTTCTTCCCGCGGATCTCAGAAAGACCATGGGTTATGGCATAGATGAGCCTTTGGAGATCTTTGTGGAGGACGATAAAATAATTCTCAAGAAATACAATCCCGCTTGTCTTTTCTGTGGGTCCGGCGAAAACACAGTTAAGTATAAAGACAAGCTTGTTTGTGCTGACTGTGCGAAAAAACTCAGCGAGCTTACAACTTATCTGTGATCTGCTTTACATTAAAAACATTTCGGCGGTCGGGGAATCATTCTCTGCCCGCCGTTTTTATATCGTGTTTGATATCATATCTCTGAACAGCCTGAAGATAGCATCCGGTGCTGTAACTGCGTTATTTTTAAAATCCTGTGTCATTCTTTCGGGATGCCACTGGAGTCCGATAATATTTTTTCCGAAAAAACCCTCGACCGTGCCGTCGGCATGCTTTTGCATAGGTTGCAATCCCTTGCCCAAAACATTACAACATTGATGATGGGCACTGTTGACATTCATTTTTTTGCCGTAAAGAGAAAATACGGGGGTGCCTGCAAGGTTTGATACGGTGTGTATGATGTCGCATTCCCCTTTGTGCGAGTCGGCATTTTGCATATGCTGGAAAAGGTTTCCGCCCATTGCCGTGTTTATAAGCTGCATCCCCCGGCATATTCCGAATATCGGTTTATTTGCATTAAAGTATTTTTCAAAAAGCAAAAATTCGCATTTGTCACGTTCTTTATCTGCGGGAAAGGAGCCATGCGGGGTTTCTCCGTAATAGGACGGGTCTATATCTCCGCCACCGCATAGCACAAGAGCATCGGAGGGTGTGTTTTGAGTGAGATAATCACCTGACACCTCAAATCCGTATGCAGCAAAGGCTTTTATATAATTTTTTCCTCCGTCAGAAGGGAGGGAAAGCAGAATTTTTGGTTTCATAATACATACCTTTTTGTTTTTATTAAAATATATTAAGTCTGATAATTTTTATGACAAAAATACTGCGGAGCATGGTATTTGCTCCGCAGTAAAATATATTCGGTTTTGATCATTATCAGTCTGTGAAGTAAAGGTCGCGGGTATAGACCTTGTCGAGTACATCGCTTATTTCTTCACCGTAACGGTTGGCAATGATAACATCGGAGATCTGCTTGAACTCATCAAGGTCGCGGATAACGCGGCTGTTGAAGAACTTATCTTCACGCATGGTGGGTTCATAAATGACAACTTCAATACCCTTTGCCTTTATGCGTTTCATAACGCCCTGAATTGAGCTTTGACGGAAGTTGTCGGAGCCCGCTTTCATGGTAAGACGATAAACACCCACTGTTTTGGGATTCATTGCTATGATCTGATCTGCAATAAAATCTTTTCGGGTGCTGTTTGCGGAAACGATGGCGGAAATTATATTCTGAGGGACATCGTTGTAGTTTGCAAGCAGCTGCTTTGTATCCTTGGGGAGACAATATCCGCCGTAACCAAAGGAGGGGTTGTTATAGTGGGTGCCGATTCTGGGGTCAAGTCCTACACCTTCGATTATGGACTTTGTGTCAAGACCTCGTACTGCGGCATATGTGTCAAGCTCGTTGAAGAAGGAAACGCGAAGAGCAAGATATGTGTTTGCAAAAAGCTTTACCGCTTCGGCTTCCGTGGGATTCATATAGCGTATTTCGACATCTTTTTTGATGGCGCCTTCAACAAGAAGCGAAGCAAAGGTTTCTGCGGCTTTTCTGAGTCTTGCATTTTTCACGGGTGTGCCAACAATAATGCGGCTCGGGTAAAGATTGTCATAAAGCGCTCTGCCTTCACGCAGAAATTCGGGGCTGAAAAGGATATTGTCGCAACAGTATTTTTCTCTCACGGCTTCAGTAAAGCCTACGGGAACTGTTGATTTGATTATCATAACAGCATCGGGGTTTATGCCGATAACGGTCCTGATAACGTTTTCTACCGTTGATGTGTCAAAATAATTCTTTTTCTCATCGTAGTTTGTGGGGGTCGAAATGATAACGAGATCAGCGTCGGAATAAGCTTCCTGCACATTTGTCGTTGCGGTAAGATCAAGGTCTTTTTGAGAGAGATATTCTTCGATCTCTTTGTCGGAAATGGGGGATTGTTTTGCGTTGATCATATCGACCTTTGGCTGTATTATATCGACAGCGTAGACCTTGTTATGCTGCGACAGAAGAACAGCCATCGAAAGACCGACATAGCCTGTACCTGCGATTGCGATTTTCATAGAAACTCCTTATATAATTGTAAGTATTTTGAAAAATCCTGCGTCATAAACGCATCTCTGCGAAAATGTGCGGACTTTTATGTAAATGCTTCCTTGTTCCTATGGTGTTTCCTATGGCAACGGGGAATGCAATGTGCTACCGGCTGATAAAAAGCGTTAAGTATCAGTTAAGAGAATTTATAGCATCAAGATCTTTATTTATACCAATACGGATGATGATCTTTACTATGATAATATATAGAGAGGGGAGCGTGGCAACAGAAGCCAAAATAAGTGATGGCAGTATACTTGCCGTGTCCTGTACTATTATTGCTGAGGTTATTGACATTATTATAGATGCAGGGGCGGTAAACAGCATGGATGCCGCGCAGATTATATCAAAAATTGTGACATAAAGCGAAAGACCTTTGAAGGGTTCGCCGCTTTCAAAGCATCTTGCAAGGTTTTTGTAATCTCCCTTGAGCTTGCGGAAATAAATGATATATAAAACCAACATGGCATATACAAATATCATGATGATGCTTATTATCACTCTAAGGATGATATCCGTAAGAGCGGGCATGACGGACGGATCCAAAGCTATTTCTCCCATTGGGATCAGCAGTAATATAACATGAATGATCACAAACAACGCAATGGAGATATAAAACATTACGTTGCAGAGGGTTAAAAGAGCGTGTATGATCTTATGTCCCGATGTGTTCAGAGGTAAACCTTCGCCTTTGTGTGCGGCATTATATATCTTTACATAGCCGGCAAACATAAGAATTGAAGGGATAAATCCCAACGCAAGGCATGCGACGATACCGATAATACCTCTTGCGGCGATTCCTGAAAGCATTATTAAAATAAGGGATGGCAGGCTTAAAATTATGCTGAGAAGAAAGATTATTCCCCAAATGATAACGGCAGAAAGGAAAAGCTTTGAACCGAAATGTTTTTTCATGACATTAAGGCACATTATGGCTTTTGCATTTTCATGAACGGATGATTCTGCGTTCGTTATGGGTTCTGTAATGACGAGCCTTGCACCGCAATTTGAACAGAAAGTGTCATTATCGGCATTGCGGGTGCCGCAACGGGAACATATCATATGCGTCCTCCTTGTGAATATGTTTTAACAGTACAATTATATTATACTTCATTTTTTGATTTTTTCAACTGTTTTTATAAATAAAAAGCGGACCTTGCGATCCGCTTCAGGCTGTCGATAAAGTATAGCAAAACATAAAATAAAAATTAAATTTGTGTTTTTTGGTGACTTTGTTGCCGAAAAACACTCCTATACGAGGCGTTTTCGGTGAGAAAATGCCCAGAAGCTGTGCATTCTGCATGAGGGGGAGTTCACGAGGGGGAACTCGTTCCCCTTCGTGAAGCGTGGAGCACATGCTACACGCTCAAGCGGACCTTACGATCCGCTTTTTGCAGGTTTTTAAAGTGTTATAATACCAAACTGGCTGAGTATCGAGGAAACGAGAATGAGAACGATACAAACAGGTGCGAAATATTTTATAACCACAGTGAAAAGCTTTTTGCCTTTGAAAGGAGCGGAGCTTTCCACTTCTTCGATTATTGCAGCGGGCTTTATGATGTATCCTATGAAAATACATGTGAGCAGTGCAACGATGGGCATGATAATGCTGTTGCTTGCAAAATCAAAGAAGGTGAGGAAATCCATTCCGAGTATGGTGATGCCCGACCAGATTCCGTTACCTAAAGATGAGGGAACACCGAGAATGATAGAGATTATAAGCGTGATAAGGCAGGAAAGCTTTCTTTCGACACCGAATTTGTCGCGTATTATGGAAACAACGGCTTCCATAAGCGAGATCGAAGATGTGAGTGCGGCAAATATCACAAGAAGGAAGAACAGAGCACCGATAATGGTACCACCGGGCATTATGTCAAACACGTGGGGTAAGGTCTTGAACATAAGGCTGGGACCCGAAACCAAAAGCTCACCCGGGTTTTCTCCGCCTGCAGCAGCTGTGGAGAATACTGCGGGGACGATCATAAGACCTGCGATGAATGCGATTCCTGTGTCAAAAATTTCGATATTTCTTACGGAAGATTCAAGATTGACATCTTTTTTCATGTAGGAGCCGTAGGTTATCATAATTCCCATGGCAAGCGACATTGAATAAAACAGCTGTCCCATTGCAGCAAGCACGGTCTTTATTGAGAATTGGTCGATCTTGGGTATAAAGTAGTATTTAACGCCTTCCGAAGCACCGGGCATGAAACAACTGTAAACCGCAATAATAATAGACAGTACCACAAGAACAGGCATCATCACCTTGCTTACTTTTTCAATACCTTTTTCCACACCGAAAAGTACAACGATGGATGTTATGCCAAGGAAAAGCGCAAACCACAAAAGTGGTTCTGCGGGTTTTGAAACAAAGGAACCGAAAAAGCTTGTGTTTGCAGCTTCATGTACTTGTCCCGAAACGAAAACCGAAAAATATTTCATTACCCATCCGCCGATAACGCAGTAATAAGGCAGAATTATTATGGGGACAACAGAAACGAGATAACCGATGAAAGCATATTTTTTATTGAGCTTTTTAAATGCACCTATGGCACTCAGCCCTGTTTTTCTTCCGAGAGCAATTTCCGCAGACATAAGAGCAAAGCCGAATGTTACCGCAAGAATGAGGTAAACCAGCAGAAAAATTCCTCCGCCGTACTGAGCGGCAAGATACGGGAAACGCCACATATTTCCAAGACCCACGGCTGAGCCTGCAGCAGCAAGGACAAATCCCAGCTTTCCGGAAAAGCTGCCTCTTTCATTTGTAGACATAATTATCCTCCGATTTTTAATAATGTGAACTGTGTAAATTGTTGTATACGATATCATTTTATCATAAATATAGCTTTTAGTCAATCCCGAAAAGTCATTTTGGAACAAAAAATAAGAGGATAATAAAATATTTGTCATTTGCTTATGTTTTTCTTGACAAAAATCTGAGTATGTTGTAAAATTCCGTTAGAGGGGATATGACAAATATGCTTTCCAAAATGCAAATGAGGTGAATTCTGATGAGCGATATTTCAAAAATAGATAAAAATTTTGCTATTGAAACAGAAATACAGAGGGAGAATCTGAAATTTACAAACTGCGACGAAGCCCTCTTTTCCATTCACGGCATATATCGTTGCGGTGATAAATACTGCCGCCTTCCCGAAGAAGTGGCAAAAAACGTAAATGCCGGAGTTCTTGAGCATTGTACTCATTCCACAGGCGGCAGGGTTCGCTTTGTTACAGACAGCAAATATGTGGCAATAAAAGCGATTTTGGGAAAAATATCTCGCTTGTCTCATGCCCCCCTTACCGGAACTGCGGGATTTGATATGTATGCCGATGGCATATATGTCGGAACGTTCAGACCGCCGTATGATATGAACGAAAGCTTTGAGAGTGTTATAGATTTTAATAGCTGTGAAAAACGGGTTATAACAATAAACTTCCCGTATTTTTCCGAAGTAAAGAATCTTTATATCGGTCTTGATGAAAATGCTTTTGTGGGAAAAGCTCCCGCATATAAGATATCAAAACCGGTGGTGTTTTACGGTTCATCCATAACCCACGGGGGATGCGCTTCACGTCCGGGCAACCTGTATGAAGAAACGGTTTCGCGCAGATTTGATTTTGATTATGTGAATCTCGGCTTTTCCGGAAGCGCCCGTGCGGAAGACGCGATTTCCGAATATATAAGCGGACTTGATATGAGCCTTTTTGTTTATGATTACGACCACAACGCAACATCGGTCGACTACCTCGCGCAGACCCATGAAAAAATGTTTTTGAAGATAAGGGAAAAGAATCCCGCGCTTCCCGTAATAATGATGTCGGCACCACGCTATATACGCGATGACTATTTCAAGGCGAGGGCAGCTGTTATAAAACAGACCTATGAAAATGCCGTGGCCCGTGGAGATAAGAACGTTTACTTTATAGACGGACGGGAGCTCATGGGCATTGTTAAAGATAACGGAACAGTTGACGGTGTGCACCCGTCGGACAGCGGCTTCTGGAACATGGCACTAAGACTCGGTGAGGAGATAGAAAAGAATCACGCCGCTATTTTCGGCAAATAATAAAATACATAAAAATGCGGCAGACGGGAAAAATCCCGTCTGCCGTTTAAATTGCAGATCGCGGGGGATAGATGCTTTATAAAATGAAAAAAGACCACTCGAAAAGAGTGATCTTTTTTTGGTGCGGATGATGGGACTTGAACCCATATGGAATACACCACACGCCCCTCAAACGTGCGCGTCTGCCAGTTCCGCCACATCCGCATATTATATTGTTGTGGAACCCTGATGGGCACCTATGGGAAAGTTGCTTTCGAGGGGGATTTGCTCTGTCGCTCTCGCAACGATATCTATTATACACGAAAATAAAAATTTGTCAAGGGGTTTTTTGATTTTTTTTAAAAAAATTTTTTTAGCTGTTTTGGGCGAAAAAAGTTATGCCGTTTTCGATGAATTTAGAGGTGTTTGCGTTTTTCCTCAAATCACGAAATGGGCGATCATTATGCGTAAACGGCTTTACGGAGAGGTTGAGAAACGACAAATTTATTATTTGTTGGATAATATTGGGGATTTGGGGCATTTTTTATAAAAATTCCCTTGACTTTATATAAAAAAGAGAATATAATGTTTTATTATGTTGCAGTATATTTTGCAGCATCTACCCAATCAATAATTAATCAATTTGGAGGTAATAAAATGGGCAGAATTTATAATTTCTCCGCGGGTCCTTCCATGCTCCCTTTGGAGGTGCTTGAAAAAGCGGCTTCGGAAATGACAGATTACAACGGCTCCGGTATGTCGGTTATGGAGATGAGCCACCGATCTTCTTTCTACGAAGCGATCATAGCAGAGGCAGAGGCTGATCTTCGCAAGCTCATGAATATTCCCGACAACTATAAAGTTCTTTTCCTTCAGGGCGGAGCTTCCACGCAGTTTTCCGCAGTGCCCCTCAACCTCATGAACGGCAGCGGCAAGGCTGACTACATCGTATCGGGTATGTTTTCCAAAAAGGCTTATGCTGAGGCTCAGAAATTCGGTGACGTAAAACTTGTTGCAACTTCTGCAGACAAGAACTTTACATACATTCCCGACATAACTCCCGACATGATCCGTCCCGATGCGGATTACGTTCATATCTGCTATAACAACACAATTTACGGAACAAAGTATCCCGAAGTTCCCAATGTTGGTGATCATGTTCTTGTTGCAGATATGTCCTCCTGCATTCTTTCTGAACCCGTTGATGTTACAAAGTTCGGTCTTATCTATGCGGGCGCACAGAAAAACATGGGTCCTGCAGGTCTTACCGTTGTTATTGTCCGCGAAGACCTTATAGGCAAGGCAAAGGCAGATATCCCCGTAATGCTGGATTACGCAGTGCAGGCTGAAAACGGCTCTATGTATAACACTCCCCCCTGCTATTCCATATACATTTCCGGACTTGTTTACAAATGGCTCCTTGAGCTTGGCGGACTTTCCGAAATGGCAAAGATCAACATAAGAAAAGCGCAGGCGCTTTACGATTATATCGATTCTTCTTCCCTTTACAAGGCTCCCGCCGAAAAGAAGTACCGTTCCATGATGAATGTTACTTTTGTGACAGGAAACGAAGACCTTGATAAGAAGTTCTGCAAGGAAGCTGCTGCAAACGGTTTCCAGAACATCAAGGGTCACCGCTCCGTCGGCGGCATGAGAGCGTCTATCTACAACGCAATGCCCGAGGAAGGCGTTGCAAAGCTTATTGAATTCATGAAGAAGTTCGAGGCTGAAAACGCTTAAGCTTGAATTATAACAGATTTGACGATTCTGTCGGGCGGCGACACTGCCGCCCGATGCGCATATTACGGCACATTTAAAAAGTTATGATATGCCGCGAAGCAGAGTCGAAGCTTTTTGCAAAAACACGCAAAACATTGTCACAGCCCTTGCTGCGGCAGTAGTTGTTATACCGTTTTGAAAATCGTGGCAATTCTGATAAATTTACAAATATAATTTTAAATAATACAAAGAGGTTTTACCATGTATAACATTAAACTTTTAAACAAGATCGCAAAGATAGGCACAGACAGCCTTGACCCCAAAAACTACAACATCGGTACCGAAGTTGAAAATCCCGACGGTATCCTTGTACGTTCCGCTGCAATGCACGATATGGAATTCGGCAGTGAACTCAAGGCTATTGCCCGCGCGGGTGCAGGTGTAAACAATATCCCGATCGACAGATGCTCCGAAAACGGAATCGTTGTTTTCAACACTCCCGGTGCAAATGCAAATGCAGTAAAGGAACTGGCTGTTGCGGCTCTTCTTCTTTCCTCCAGAAAGATAGTTCAGGGTATCAACTGGGCATCCACTCTCACAGGTGATGATGTGGCAAAGCAGGTTGAGTCCGGCAAAAGCGAATTTGTTGGCCCCGAGCTTTACGGCAAGAGCCTTGGCGTTATCGGCCTTGGTGCTATCGGTGCACAGCTTGCTAATACTGCACTTCATCTGGGCATGAAGGTTTTCGGTCATGACCCGTTTATTACCGTTGATGCCGCATGGCGCCTTTCCCAGTCTGTTGAAAAAGCAGCAAACCGCGACGACATTTACGCAAACTGCGATTATATTTCCCTTCATGTTCCGTCTACTCCCGACACTAAGGGCATGATAAACAAGGAAACCATTGCAAAGATGAAGGACGGAGTTCGCATTATCAACCTTGCAAGAGCAGACCTTGTGAATGCGGATGATATCAAAGAAGCTCTTGCATCAGGCAAGGTTGCAAGCTATGTTACCGATTTCCCCACACCCGAAACAGTTGGGGTTCCCGGAATCGTTGCAATACCCCATCTCGGTGCTTCCACACCTGAATCCGAAGATAACTGTGCTGTTATGGCATGTGCGGAGCTCAAGGATTTCCTTGAAACAGGAAATATCCGCAACAGCGTAAACTATCCCGAGGCAGTCATCCCCCACACGGGCGATACAAGAATCTGTATTTTCCACAAGAATATCCCCAATGTGCTTGCTCAGGTCACATCTGTTCTTTCCGAAAACAACATCAACGTTGAAAACCTTGTAAACCGTTCCAAGAAAGACAACGCTTATACTCTTGTTGAGATCACGGGCAAACTTTCCGACGATGCATATAAGGCAATTTCCAACGTTGAAAGTGTTGTAAGAGTTACTGTTATCTGAGTGATATAAATTTTTTAACGGAAAATAATGTTTTTTATCCGCGGGGGCTTGAATAGTTTTCCGCGGATATTCAAAATATGCAGAATTTCGCTTTTCAAAACGACACCAAAACGGAGGACGCCAAAATGAAACCTGAATGGAATAAAAAATACGCTACCATAGCAATGTATTCTTTCCTTACTGTGGCGGCACTCATACTTTTCTTATCTCTTATTGTTTACCGCGAAAGTGTGCTGGAATGGATAGGATCGTTTTTGTCTGTTTTACGCCCCGTCATATACGGCGTGGTGATAGCATATCTTTTGGCGCCTATGGACAGATTTATATATCGCGCACTAAAGCGTTCTCTTGACAAATCAAAAAGAAAGCTTCCTCAAAAGCTGTTGCGGGTCATTTCCATTATATCTTCGTATATAGTATTCGTCGTTATGATTGCGGGATTCCTGTTCCTTGTTGTTCCTCAGATCGGAAAGAGCCTGGAGGAAATAAGTTCAAAACTTCCCGAATATTATAACACAGTATCTTCATTTGTGCTCAGTCTTGATATTCCGTGGCTCAACATTCCTCAGAACGCCCAGGAATTTGAAAAGTATCTTGGTCATGTTTACGATCTTGCCAAGGGTGTTGTGCCTCAGCTTTATTCATTCCTTGAAGGTCTTGTCACCGAGGTCATGAATTTTGTCATCGGAATACTTATTTCCATTTATGTTCTGTGGGGCAGAGTACATTTCAAAAAACGCTGCGTAAAGCTTATGCATTCTGTTTTTGAAAATGATACAGTGAAAAAAGTAACAGCATTCGGAAACCGAGCCAACCGCATATTCAGCGGATTTATAAGCGGAAAGATCCTTGATTCCGTTATAGTGGGTATAATTGCTTTTATAGTCATGACGATACTGGGTCTGCCTTATGCCACACTTATTTCCGTTATAGTGGGAGTAACAAACGTAATTCCCGTATTCGGTCCTTTTATCGGTGCAATACCGTCTTCTGTAATAATTCTTTTGGTAGAGCCCGAAAAGACACTGTGGTTCATAATAATGATAATTGCGCTTCAGCAGCTTGACGGAAACGTTATTGGTCCCAAGATCCTCGGCGAAACAACGGGACTTCCCGCATTCTGGGTCGTGTTCTCACTCATCGTTTTTGGCGGATTCTTTGGCGTTCTGGGTATGCTCGTGGCAGTTCCGCTGTGTGCACTGGCTTATAACGGAATAAAAGATTTTTCTGAAAAACGTCTTGAAAATAAAGGAATGCCAACAGAAACCGATGCGTATTGATAAAACATCATTAAATATAAGAAAAATGACCGCGGCATCTTTTTTTGCCGCGGTGATAGCTATAACTGCACAATTCGCAATACCGTTGCCGTCGGGATTTCCTTTTACGCTCCAAACCTTTGCGGTATGCCTTTGCGGGTATTGCCTTGGTGTGAAAAACAGTCTTTTGAGCGTTGCGGTGTATATTCTTATCGGTGCTGTGGGTGCCCCCGTTTTCGGTGGATTTCAGGGTGGAATACACCATCTTGCAGGTTTTACCGGAGGCTTTATTATTGGATTTTTGCCCATGGCGGCATTGTGCGGTGCCGGAAGAACGCGCAAAGGCGCAGTTGCCGTTTTGTGCGGGGTATGCGGAATTGTGTGCTGCCACATTTTGGGCACCTTATGGTATTCATTTGTTGCGGGAACGGGAATTGAAGAAGCTTTTGTCCTTGTTTTGACGTTCTTTGCACTTAAAGACATTGCTTCATGTATTGCCGCTTTTGCGGTTTCGGGGATCTTGAACAGAATTTTGCGTTTATGCTGACAAAGGGGTGTTGTGATGTTTACAAAGGATTATCTGAAAAAACAGCTTGAGGAAATGGGTGCACCGCGTGACAGGGTCGTTGTGCTGCATTCATCTTTGCGTGCGATCGGTGAGACCGAGGGACGCGGTGAAGGACTTCTTGATGTACTTATCGATTATTTCACGTCAGATGGCGGTCTTTTGTGTATTCCCACCCACACATGGGGCATAGATGCCGACGAAGAAGGCGTTGTGCTTGACCTTACGGCAAACAAAACGTGTGTCGGCAAGCTTACGGAGATAGCGGCAGGTCATCCCGAAGCTTTGCGTTCGCTCCACCCCACGCATTCGGTTGCAGTGTTCGGAGATAAAGAAAAAGCGCGTGAGTATATCGCTTTTGATGAGTTTGCGGATACCTGCACCCATCCGAAAGGGTGTTTCGGAAAGCTTTTTGATTGCGACGGCTATGTTTTTCTTGTGGGTGTGGGGCATAATAAAAACACTTATATCCACTCTGTTGAGGAAATGCTTGATGTTCCAAACAGACTCACCCGGGAAAAGATAACGCGCAATATAAGGCTGCGTGACGGAAGTGTCATACAGCGCATGATTCATTGCCATTATGCTGTGGGCATTGGTGATGTTTCCAAAAATTATGTGAAATATGAAAGCGCATTCAGAAAACACGGAGCGATCACCGATGGAATGCTGGGTAATGCGTCGGTTCAGATGTGTAATGCCCGCACAATGAAGCAGGTTGTGGAGCTTGTTCGTAAAAACAGCGGGGGAGCGGAGATTTTAGCGGATAATGCACCGCTTGATACTTCGTGGTATTAAACTGATTATAAAGTGAACGGCGGGGAACGATTTTTCGTTCCCCGCAAGTATTATTGGCAGATGCCCCCGATTTTTTGTTGCTAAAGGGTGAAAACCAAAAGTTCTTTGATAATTTTATAACAAACATATAAAAACAGCCTGTATCCCCCTTTACAAATTGCTTAAAATGCACTATAATTATATTACCAATAAAAATGCAAAGGAGAAAATATAGTGAAAAAATCATTATTTATCCTGATTACGGCGATATTGCTTTCAGTAGTCTTCTGTTGTTTCTATACGGCAAGTGCAGAAACATACGGTGATTTGACTTACTACAACGCAAACGGCGGTATTGAAATTCTTGGTTGCGATATGTCTGCAACATCCGTTACGATACCGGGAACTATAGAAGGGTATCCCGTACTGTCTATTGCGGAATATGCGTTTTATCATCATACAAATCTCACAAGCGTGGTTATTCCCGATACCGTAAATCGAATAAATGAGTATGCATTTTACGGGTGCAGTAACCTGCAAAGCGTTTTTATTCCCGACAGCGTGAGACATATCAGCGAATTATATACATTTGATAATTGTCCCAAACTCACTTTCATGGGTTATGAGGGCAGTTATGCGCAAGCCTACGCAAACGGAGAGGGCATCCCGTTTACTGTTGTTGAAGAAGAATTAAACATTGTTGCTTCCGGCACCTGCGGTGAAAACCTTACATGGACTCTTGACGAAGTGGGAACGCTTACGATTTCCGGTAACGGAGACATGACAAACTGGGGGCTTATAGACAATCCGAGCCCGTGGCTGATGAGCAACAAAATCAAAAATATAGTGGTTTCCGATGGAGTAACAAGCATTGGCGATAATGCATTTTTAGAATGTGGCAGCGTTTTAAGCGTGACCCTTGGAAACGATATCAGGAGCATTGGTGTCACTGCGTTTCAGGATTGCGTAAATCTTTCGGATATCAGCCTTCCCGAGGGGCTCACAACTATAAAAACGGGTGCATTTGCCGAATGCAAAAAGCTTCAGAACATCATATTGCCCGAAAGTATCACAGTTATCGGCGGTTCTGCATTCTCGAATTGTGTGAAGCTTAATAGTCTAACTATCCCGCAGGGCGTCACAAGCATTGATAATTCTACATTTTTCTATTGCAAAGGTCTTACAAATATAGTTGTCCCTGAGGGTATAACAAGTATCGGAAATAAAGCCTTCTACTATTGCGAAAACCTCACATCAATTACGATCCCAAAATCTGTCACAAGCATTGGGAAAGAGGTTTTTGACTATTGCAAAAAACTTAAAAGCATAAATGTAAACAACGAAAACGAATATTATACATCTCAGGACGGTGTGTTGTTCACCAAGGACAAAACAACTCTCATTAAGTGTCCAACGGGAAATACTGCAACATCCTACACACTGCCCCAAAGTGTTATAACTATAGGTGAGGGGGCATTCAGAGATTGTGCCGCCCTGACAGCAGTGCAACTCTTGGAAGGTGTGCATAATATAGAAAAGGCTGCATTTGCCGGTTGTTCTAACATTACGGACTTTGTGATTCCAAACAGTGTAACAACGCTTGGCAGTCATATATTCTCTGCTTGCAGAAATCTTACGGGTGTTACGGTATCGAATAAAGTCGAAAGTATTGGAGAATATACTTTTTGGGAATGTAACTCGCTGAATAAAGTTATTATTCCAAGAAGCATCACAAGCATTGGAAATAATGCATTTGGCGGTTGCGGAAGTTTTTCCATACACGGCCACACCGGAAGCTTTGCACAGGAATATGCAGAAAGCAATAATATTCCATTCGCAGTGCTTTCTGACGAATTGCCGCCCTCTGAAGATACCATGCTTACTATTTATGCCGATAATGCAAATGGCAGAGCGGGTGATACAGTTAATGTTCCTGTTAAGATCGAGGGAAATCCCGGTATTGCGCTTTTGTCTTTCCGCGTAAAATACGATTCTTCTGCCATGAAGCTTATAGGATATACTGCGGGTGAGGTTTTTGGAGAAGGCGACATCACTGCGGGAAATCTTGAGAAAAATCCTTATGCCGTTTCCGCCCTTTGCGGTTCCGAAGATAAGACAGATGATGGCACGGTGATTACGCTTACATTTGAAATATTGGATGATTGTGTACCGGGCGAGTATTCTGTTGAGATCATTCCGCTTGAGGTATACAATCTTAACGAGCAGAGCATTGATGTCATCGCTCAGAACGGCACGGTAACGACATTTGAAAAAATTATTTACGGAGACGTTACCGGCGACGGAGAGTTTAACCGCAACGATCTTCTGCGCCTTGCAAAGTATTTTGCAGACTGGGATGTGGAGATCGATGCTGAGGCAGCCGATGTTACAAGAGACGGTATTCTGAACCGTAAGGACCTCCTGCGCCTTGCAAAGTACTTTGCAGGATGGGATGTTGCTATCGGCTGAACCAGCCCGTCCCGCGGTGTGGACGGATATAAGTGATAAAAATAAAAACCCATCTCCGCGTCCGTACCGCGGGGTGGGCGACCCCGGAAAAAGGGGATATAAATCATGCTGCCCGAATGCAATAAAGCATTTCGGGCAGCTTTGTTTTATTTTAGTATGATATTATTTAACAGTGATCTTGAGTGCATGACC
>JAFYUY010000009.1 GCA_017549405.1 Clostridia bacterium
AATCGTGTCGAATCCGCTGTCGGGTCCCAATTTTTCAAAGGCATTTGTGTTGTTGTTTCGTATTACACCATAGTGTATCTGCATTACAAATCCACGTTTTGAAAGCTCGGAGGCGAAAAAGATGAGCATGTAGGTCTTGTATTTATCGCATTCTTCGTTGGTAAGAGCCTGACCGTCGAGAGCTTTTTTCAGAATGGCGTTGACTTCGTCGGAGCTTGCAGGTGCGTAGGGAATATAACCCATGCCGTGATCGGAGGTTTTGCATCCGTTTGCTTCAAAATAATCAAGACGGGACGTGTATGCGGCAAGCAAAGAATCGAGATCGCAGATATCTATTCCTGCCGCCGGAGAAAGAGTATCTTTGATGTATGCGGCAAATCCGTCAAGCTCAATATTTACACCCTTATCCGGTCTGAAAGCCGGCAGAACACGGGTCTTGAAGCTTATGTCTTCGCGGATCTTTTTATGATAGCGGAGATCGTCTGCGGGGTCATCGGTGGTGCAGATGGTTTCTACCTTTGACATTTCTATAATATCTCTGACAGTAAATTTTCCGCCTGTGATAACCGAATTGCACTTTTCCCAGATCTCATCACATGTTTTTGCGGAAAGGGGAGTGGTTATACCAAAATATTTTTTGAGCTCAAGGTGTGTCCAGTGATAGAGCGGATTGCCGATAAGAGAGGGCATTGATGCTGCCCATGCACTGAAACGGTCATAATCGGATGCGCCACCCGTAACATATTTTTCCTCAAAACCGCATGCACGTATGGCACGCCACTTATAGTGGTCGGCATAAAGCCATGCTTCGGTGATGTTTGAGAAGCTGATATTTTCGGCAATTTCTTTGGGGTTTATATGGCAGTGGTAATCAATAATTGGTAAATCTTTGGAATAGTCATTGTAAAGCGTTTGTGCTGTTTCGGTAGAAAGCAAAAAGTCGTTATCCATGAATTTTTTCATAATTATTTCTCCGTTGTGATAATAATGTTGATACTATATACAACAGTATATCATTGATGATGTTCCGTGTCAATTACGATAGCGATATATTCATAATAAAATCGCTTTGTGCAATAATTGACACAAAGCGAAATGCATGAAAATCAAATTGAAGGTCCTTGCTTACGAATTTGATTTTGTTATTTCCAATAAAACCGTTTGTTCAAGCGGTGAACATTCAAAACTTTTCTTAATTGAATTTAATATGCGCGGATGAAGAAAGCTTTGCGTTGGTGTTGGGGATAAAGTCATCTTTGATATTGTCTGTTGTGAAAACCCTGCCGTCTGCCGTGCAGAAAACAGCTCCTATATCATAAATGTTACTGTTGCAAAAATCCATTGCTTTATCGTACCCCATCACAAACAGTGCGGTAGACAATGCATCGGCGATCGTTGCATCACGGCATATAACTGCAACAGATATAAGGTCACTTTCGGCAGGATAGCCTGTGGTGCTGTCAAAAATATGGTGATAGATTTTCCCGTTTTGCGTAAAATAACGCTCATAACTGCCTGACACGGAAACGGTGGCATCGGAAATGTTCACGGTTCCGAGTATATCTGAAGTATCAAAAGGGTTTTTTATACCGACTTTCCAGCCCTTTGTTCCGCATTTTAAATTTGCGGGCGAGCTTCCTATAACGGTAACGTTACCTCCGACGGATATTGACGCATTGGCGATTCCTGAATTTTTGAGGATCTCCATGCCCCGGTCGCCGGCATATCCTTTGGCTATGGCGCCAAGATCAATGGAAAGTTTGTTGTCGGAAGAATAAAACCTGCCGTCAGAAAATGATATCTTGTCGTAACCGCAGTGCGATAAGGCTTCGGATATTTCATTTTGGGAGGGAACCGATGGTGAGTTTCCCGTTATATTCCAGAGCTTTGTGACAGCACCTAAAGTGAAATCAAAAGCTCCGTTTGTTGCTTCGGATATGCTGTGCGCCTGCTTCAAAAGTATCATAGTGTTTTGATATGATTCCGCATCCGAGCTTTCGGGACTGTTGATAACTGAGCCGTCGTAATGGGCAGAAAGTTGCTTTTCGTATTCTGTAAAAGCTGTGCGGATATTATCGAGTATTTGTTTATCCGCACCTTGCGCTGATACCGATACATAGGTATTCATAGCAAAAAAGTCGGAATACTCAAATTTGTCGGCAGTGCATCCGCAAACGGATAATACCGCAATAACAACAAAAGCCGCCAATGCGGCTTTAAATAAGTGTTTCATGATGATCTCTCCGAAAGGTTGATAATACGTGGGATTATAGCATTCATGACGCAACCTGTAAAAAAGCCTGCAGCGGAAGAAGCGGCGCATAAAAGGGGAAGGTAAGCGTACACAGCATAATCTGCCACAACAAGAGAGGCTGCGAAGATCTGACCTATGCTGTGGCACACAGCGCTGATCGATGAAATCCCACAGAAGGACAGTGCTTTGGTATAAAGTCGCAACGTGAAGCAAAGAGAAAGCCATGCTAAAAGTCCTCCGCTCAGCGAAAGCAGGAAAGAAGTCATATTGCCGAAAAGGAGAAGTGCAAGCAGGGTTCTCGTGATTACTATGGAGAGAGCCCAATTTTTGCCCATATAAAAAAATGCGGCAACCACAGCGATGTTTGCGAACCCAAGCTTCAACCCAGGAATCAGGGGGAGCGGTATTGCGCCCTCAAGAAGTGATATGACAAAAGAAACAGAGAGAAACAAAGCACAGGCTGTGATTTTTGATGTCTTCACTTTGTTTCCCTCCCTATAATGTTTGTTGCTTTATTTTATCCCGCGTAAAGGTCGGAGCCCGCAGTTGAGTTTTTGCTTTGCCTGTGGCGAATGACGATATTGTTTGGCAGGCAGATGATTTCTCCTCCGTTTTTGTTCATGGTCATTTTTTGGCAAGTCCTATCATAACAGTCGGATTTGATTACGCGCACAGATGAATTTTTAATTGATATAATAAATTCTCCGTTCAAAAAACTGTGTTCTCCGTCTTGCCCGATTGGTAATGTGGCGGCATTATATCCGTTAATATAAATGCAGATCTCATTACTTTCTGCATTCGTATTGCTGTGAACAAAGAAAACGTAACATGATATTGATATAACGATCAGCGTTAGTGTGATTATTATATCCCAGTGTGTTATTTTTGTTTTAAACATATCAAATTAATATGAATTTTGGCGGTAGTATGGATTGGAGCGTTGCTCGGTTTCTACCGTGGTAGAGCACCCATGTCCCGGAAAAATCTTGTAATTGCCGTCTAAAGTCAGCACTCTCTTAAGTGAATCTATTATGGCATCAAAATTTCCACCCGGAAAATCTGTTCTGCCGATAGAGCCGCAAAACACGGTATCTCCGCTGAAAATTATTTTGTTTTCTTCTGATATAAAACACACAGAACCGGGAGTGTGACCGGGAGTTGACATTACAGTAAGATTTTTATTACCGACGGATATAATATCTCCTTCGGCAATTTCGGTTACCTTGTCGTTAAAAGTAAGGGGAGTAAAACCGAACGAGGACGAAAGGTTGAGCTGGGGATTCTTAAGTCCGCTGCTATCGTGCACTGATACCATAACCTGCGCACCCGTCATGTTATAAAGTTCTTCAAGTGCTTCGAAATGGTCGAAATGGGAATGAGTAAGAAGTATTTTCTCAATTGTCATTCCCATTTCCTGTGCCGCGGAGTGTATCTCCGCAGCACAAGCTGCCGGGTCTATTACCGCACATTTTCCGTCATTTCCGAAAATGTAGCAGTTGGTTTGCAATGCGCCCAAAGAAAGAATTTTAATTTTCATGGGTTTATTTAACGAGCTTTGCGATCATATCTTCGATATTTCCGAGCATTTCGGTATACTTTGCAAGCTTTGCTTTTTCGCCTTCGATAACCGCAGCGGGAGCTTTTGCCACAAAGGATTCGTTGCCGAGCTTTTTGTTTACTCTTTCTATTTCGGAAAGTGCTGTCTGCCGTTCTTTTTCAAGGCGAGCTTTTTCTTTTTCAATATCGATGATCTCTGCCATGGGGATAAACAGCTTTGCACTGTCTGTTACTATGGATACGGCTGTATCATCGTCGCAACCGTCGGCAAGTATCACCTCGGATGCGTAAGCTAGTTTTTCAAAGAATACCTTTGTGTTGTCATTAAAGCTTTCCGTGTAATCGGAAACGATTATGAGCTTTGCTTTTCTTGAGGGCGGAACGTTCATTTCCGCTCTGCGCAGACGGATAGCGCCGATTGCGCTTATTACGCGGTCAAGAGCGCAGGCTTCTGCTGTGAAATCAAGCTTTTCACTGTATTCGGGCCATTCTGCGATGATAAGAGGCTTTTCGGATACACCGAGTGTCTGCCATATCTCTTCGGAAATATAGGGCATGAAGGGGTGAAGCAGCTTGAGAGTATTGGAAAGAACGTAGGTGATTACCTGCTGCGCGCGCTTGTTGGTATCGGTGCCCTTTGCAAAAAGTCTCGGTTTTACAAGCTCGATATACCAGTCGCAGAACAGATCCCAGATGAATTCGTAGAGCTTTGCGCTTGCAACTCCGAGTTCGAATTTATCGAGGTTTGCGGTCATTTCTTTGATCGTTGTGTTGAGGTGAGAAAGTATCCACTTATCTTCAAGCTCAAGGGTTTCGGGAAGCTCCGCCCTGGTATCATCGTCGAGGTTGAGCATTACGAAACGTGCCGCATTCCATATTTTATTGGTGAAGTTACGGGAAGACTCCATCTTTTTGTCGGAATAACGCATGTCATTTCCGGGGGAGTTGCCCGTAACAAGAGTGAATCTTAAAGCATCGGCACCGTAGGTATCTATAACTTCAAGCGGGTCTATACCATTGCCGAGGGATTTTGACATCTTGCGGCCCTGTTCATCACGGACAAGACCATGGATGAATACGTGCTTGAAGGGTTCTTTGCCCATATTTTCAAGACCCGAGAAGATCATTCTCGCAACCCAGAAGAATATGATGTCATAACCCGTAACAAGGGTGCTTGTGGGGTAGTA
>JAFYUY010000068.1 GCA_017549405.1 Clostridia bacterium
GTCGTTTCCTTCATAACCCTTGCCTACGAAACGGCACTTATGCTTGATGACGAAGCTTTCTTCAGAAAGATATACAGCTCGGGCGTGCAGTGGGTAAGCTGGCTTGAAAATAACCGAATGATAACAAAAAGAGGTCTTATAGAACTGTTTGTGGGGCACGATACGGGTCATGACGGAAGCAAAAGACTCTTCGGGCTTTCATGTCCCGGAAACTACGTTCTTCCCGACGGAAGCCGGGCAAATGCATCGGTTCTGCCTCCTAATGAAAATGTTGCCCCCATGCTTGCGGTGGATATGAACTGCCATTTCTACGGAGATCTCTGCGCCCTTTCAAAAATTGCGCACAGACTTTCCATGACAGAATCTGCAAAAATGTGGGACGAAAAGGCGCAAAACATAAAGCGGGAGCTGTTTGAGCGTTGCCTTGATAAAGACGATATGTTTTTCTACGACGTGGATAAAAACAATAAAAAGCGCAAATACCGTTCCTGCACCATATTCCATCTGTTTATGGAAGGGGTTCTTGATGCAGAGTCTGACCGCGATATCATAGATGCGCTTTACGAGCGTCACATAAATAACCCCGACGAATTCCGCACACCCTATCCTTTTCCGTCCATGGCAATAAACGACAAGGGCTGCGAGGGGCATGAAACATTTAATTGCTGGGGTTACTATACCCAGGGACTTATTGTTCTGCGTTGTACCCGCTGGATGGATAAATACGGCTATTCGGAATATTTTGATCATATATGCCGAAAGTGGGTAGAGGCATGGACTGCTTGCTATGATACCTTTAAAATGGGTCAGGAGATAGACCCGATAACGGGTATTCCCACCGCATCATCCGAGTGGTATTCCAGCTGTATGCTCATGTATCTCTATGCGGCAGGACGTATAAAGGACAGAGATAACTTCAAAAATAAATAAAATTGCAAAAAAAACTTGACAAAAACAAAAGCGTGTGATATAATCGTTCTATTAATTCTTAATGCATTGATCGGATTATGATTAATGCGTTATCTATCAAAACGCAATGATGCGGAATAGTATGCAGTATTTTTGCCGTACAGAGAATTGCCGGTCGGTGCAAGGCATGGGCGATATTTTGCAGAACTCACCGCGGAGCGGCTGCCGTGAACCAAAGTAGGGGCAGACGGGAACTCCCGTAACAGAGTTCAGATGTGTTTGCATCAAAGTGCATTGCATAAGCGCAATGAAAAAGAGTGGTACCGCGGAAGTTTTAACGCTTTCGTCTCTTTGTCAAAAACATTGAGACGGAGCGTTTTTTTGTTCCTCTCAAACTCAATATCTGACCCACGGAGGTTTATATTATGAAAACAGTAAACGTTACAGACATCACCCTCAAAGTCATGGCACAGAATCGCGGCGTGAATTTGCTGTTCCGCGAAAAAACAGCCCTTGCGGCAAGTGCCGCAGCTCTCGGTGCCGATGCGGTCGAGCTTGCACCGATAAAGAATCTGCGCGAGGATACAATTATTTATAAGACCGTGGCACAAAATCTTTCAGATTGCACGGTTGCCATTCCCGTTGGATTTTCTTTGCAGGAGCTTGGTGCCGCGTGGGAGTGCATTAAGGATGCATCCCACCCCCGTCTTCAGATAGAAGTTCCCGTTTCCACCGTTCAGATGGAATATACATATCATATGAAAGCCGATAAAATGGCAGAAAAAATAGGCGAACTGTGTACAGAAGCCAAAAAGCTTTGCACCGACGTGGAATTTTGTGCGCTTGATGCAACCCGAGCTGATGAAGATTTTCTTGCAGCGGCAGTAACAGCTGCCGTGAATGGCGGTGCAGGTATCGTTACCATATGCGATACGGCAGGTATTGCATTGCCTTCGGAGATCGAAGCACTTGTGAAGACTATCGGTGAAAAAGTAAATGTTCCCGTTTACGTTCAGGTGTCCGATAAACTCGGCATGGCTGTGGCATGCGCAATTTCTGCGATCTCCTCGGGTGCGCAGGGTGTGAAGTGTGCAATGACGGGCGAAGATGCTCTTTCAATGGGCAGATTTTCCGATGCAGTTACCGCACGAGGCGATGCACTCGGCATAAAGACAGATCTTATAAATACCAAAATTCATGCGGGAATCGAGGATGTGCTTGCAGGAATCTCCCGCGAAGCATATGAAACGGTAAGTGTGAGCGAAAAGAAGAATATTCTGCTTGATGCCGACAGCACCATAGCTCAGGTGGCATCAGCAGCGCAGGTGCTCGGATATGACCTTTCCGATTCCGACTGCGGAAATGTTCACAAGGCTATTTCTCAGGTGTGCGAAAAGAAGGGCTCTGTTGGTGCAAAGGAATTTGAATCCCTTATCGCAAGCTTTGCAATGCAGGCACCCTCCACATACCATCTTGAAAATTACACCACAAACTGCGGCAATCTCACAAGCGCCATGTCGCAGGTAACTCTTCGCCACGATGGCGAACTGCTTTGCGGTGTGAGCACGGGCGACGGTCCCGTGGATTCGCTGTTCCGTGCCATTGAACAGTGCATAGGTCATCATTACGAACTCGACGATTTCCAGATCCAGGCTGTGACCGAGGGCAAAGAGGCTTTGGGTTCTGTGCTTGTAAGACTCCGCAATAACGGAAAGCTCTATTCCGGCAACGGAAGCTCGACCGACATTATGGCGGCAAGCATCCGAGCTTATATAAACGCTCTCAATAAGATAGTTTTCGAGGAGGAATAAGATGAAACTCGTCTTTTCGACCAAAAACGTAAATCGTGCTTCTTTCCTCGATACCTGCCGTTATGCTTACGATTACGGCTATGCGGGTTTTGAAATTTACGATGCGATAAAAGAAAGAAAACAGCATTACGACAGCATCCTCCGTTCCGACCGCACTGCGGATTCCAAACGCAAGCTCATAAACCGCGGACTTGCGGTGTCCGCTCTCCACTATCCTCATTCCGTGGAAAGCGATGCTGCTTTGAGCGAAGAAATAACAAAATACGTGCTTTTTGCGGCATCCGCAGGCATTGAAAGTGTAATCGTCCGCATAGAAAAAGAAACCCCCTTTGAGGTGCTTGATGCAAAGCTTGGCGAGGCGGTCGCACGTGCAGAAAAGTCAGACGTAAGCATTCTGCTTGAAACAGTGGGATATCTTTCGGAAACCGAAAACGTAACCGCTGTTATAAATCATTTTTCGTCGGCATCCCTCGGTGCCGCGTGGAATGTCCGCGGCACATATTTCGGTGCGGGTGAAAGTGCCGAGACCACCATTAAAAATCTCGGAGCCTATATAAAATATGTTCGCCTGGGCGATATGAAAGACGGAAATACCGTGCTGATAGGCGAGGGAACACTTCCCGTCGATTCTTTTGTAAACGCACTTTCCTCCCTCAATTTCGACGGATATGTGTGTGCGGCATGGAACGATGAAATAAACGATGCTGATATCGTGCTCACCCATTTTGCAAACTATATTGCATCTTTGGGAAGAAAGAAAAAGGATTTCGACGAGCTTTACTATAACAGAGCAAAAACAGGCACTTTTCCCTGGAAAAAGTACGATGTAATAGAGTCCACTTTCTCCGATGTGCTGGATACCATGGTCAAGAAATACCCCGACCAGTACGCTTTCAAATATACAACTCTTGACTACACAAGAACATATACCGAGTTCCGCCGAGATGTGGACGAATGTGCCGCCGCCCTCATTTCTCTTGGTGTTAAGGCGGGAGACCATGTTGCCGTGTGGGCAACAAATATCCCCGCATGGTTCATCACTTTCTGGGCTACCACAAAGATAGGTGCTGTTCTTGTTACGGTAAATACTGCTTATAAGATACACGAGATAGAATACCTTCTCCGCCAGTCCGATACCCATACTCTTGTGATGATAGAGGACTGCAAGGACATAAACTACCGTGAGATAATAGAGGAGCTTTGCCCGGAGCTTGCAGATCTTACTCCCGGTGCTCCGCTTTATTCCAAGAATCTTCCTTTCCTGCGTAATGTGGTAACTGTGGGATTTTCCATGCAGGGATGCCTCACATGGGAGCAGATGCTCTCAAGAGCATCGCTTGTTCCCCACGAGGAGGTTCGCCGCAGGGCATCGCTTGTGAAACCCGATGACGTGTGCAATATGCAGTATACCTCGGGCACTACGGGCTTCCCCAAGGGAGTTATGCTTACCCATAGAAACATTGTAAATAACGGCAAGATAATAGGCGACAGAATGGACCTTTCCACCGCCGACCGCATGATGATCCAGGTGCCCATGTTCCATTGCTTTGGAATGGTGCTCTCCATGACATCTACCATGACCCATGGCGGAACCCTTTCTCCCATGCCCTATTTTTCGCCCAAATCGTCGCTTGCCTGCATAAACGACGAGCATATCACGTGCTTCAACGGTGTTCCCACCATGTTTATCGCACTGTTTAACCATGCAGACTTTGCAAAGACCGACTTTTCATATATGCGCACAGGCATCATGGCGGGTGCGAATTGCCCCGCAGACCTTATGCGCCGTGCCGCAGATGAAATGAACATGCGTGAGATAATCTCGGTTTACGGTCAGACCGAGGCATCACCCGGATGTACCATGGGTGAGGTAAGTGAGGATATTGACCACAGAGTAGAGA
>JAFYUY010000069.1 GCA_017549405.1 Clostridia bacterium
AAAAAAGCAAGCGACAAAAACAGATATCAGACCGTTTACGCAAAGCATGACGGCTCCGCCGCCGCCCCCACCGCCGGATTGCATTTTACCAAAGAGCTGCTCGAAGAAATAGAGGCTATGGGCGTGGTTATCGTTCCCGTCACATTGCATGTGGGACTCGGCACATTCCGTCCCGTAAAGGAAAATGATATAACAAATCACAAAATGCACAGTGAGTTTTGCTCTGTTTCGGCAGAAAGCGCGCAAAAATATAATGCCGCGCGCCGTGCAGGCGGCAGAGTTTTTGCCGTTGGTACCACATCCTGCCGCACACTCGAGTCTTGTGCAGACAGCGACGGATATCTTTCCGAGGGAAGCCGTTATACCGATATCTTTATTTACCCCGGATATAAATTCAAAGCGGTAGATTCGCTTATCACCAATTTTCATCTGCCGGAAAGCACCCTCATAATGCTCGTTTCAGCACTTGCCGGCAGAGAAAACATTCTTGACGCATATAAATGCGCCGTTGAAAATAAATACAGATTCTTTTCATTCGGCGATGCGATGCTCATTTTTTAAAACAACAAATTGACGCGGTTTTTATGCCGCGTCTTTTTTGTGTCACATTTTATACAAAAAGCATTGTTTTTATCGGAATTTTGTGATATAATAACAAAATAAAGTGGTTTTGCAAAGCAAAACCCGGTGTCTGCCAATCTTTCGCAGCGATTTATTGCTTGCATAAACGGCAGACTTTAACTAAACTCATCGAAGAACGGAGAATTGCCATGAAAAACAGACGCGACGGCATATATATCCCCGAAACAGACCCCATGCATGCTATAATGCCGTATTTTCTTCCCAATCGCGCAGACAACGAGGCAGTTATTTACGAAACTTTTGATCTTTCCGCCATCGAGGCTTTTCTTGAAAAGAAAAATGCCGATGACCCCGAATATAAATATACCTTTTTCCACGTAATATGCGCTGCCATTGCAAAGGCGATTTATCTTCGCCCGCGCATGAATCGGTATTATTCGGGATTTCGGCTTTATGACCGCAAGGATATCTCCCTTGCGTTTGTTGTAAAGCGTAAATTCACCGATAATGCAGACGAGGTGCTTTCTATCCTGAAGATAAACAAGGAAAGTGACGAAGCACCGCTTGATCAGATATATTCAAAAGTAAAAGACACCGTTTATGGTGTGCGCAAAGAAAACAAGACCGACGGTGCCACAGATGTTATGGCATTGCTCACTGTTTTGCCGCGTCCCATAATGAAGCTTGTGGTAAAGCTGCTTGACTTTCTCGATTATCACGACATGTACCCCATGTCACTAATGAAAGTGGATCCGTATTTCGCCTCCGTTTTTATTTCCAACCTCGGAAGTATAAAAATGAAAGCGGGTTATCACCATCTTGCAAACCGCGGAACCAATTCACTTTTCGTAATCATAGGTGAAAAAAAGATGAGCCCCGTATTTTCCGAAGACGGAAGCGTCACCATGAAAAATACACTCAGCCTCGGCATTACCGTAGATGAGCGCATTGCAGACGGATATTATTTTTCAAAAACAATAAAGCTTCTTAAAAAAATATTTGAAAATCCGGAGCTTTTGGAATTGCCGTTATCCGCACCGATTGAAGAGTAAGATCAAAAGGAGTAAATAAAATGGTATCAACCGATACAACCATAAAAACGCCCCGTGCTCCCTGGCTGGGCAATTACGGGGATATCCCCGCAACGCTTGAATATCCCCAATGCACCATGTTTGAGCAGGTCGAATCCATAGCAGAAAAATATCCCAACCATATTGCCTTAGACTTCATGGGCAAAAAGACAACATACAAAGAACTGTGCAAAAATGTAGAGATATGTGCCCGTGCTCTCAAAGCTATCGGCACACGCCCGGGTGACAGAATAACTATATGTATGCCAAACTGCCCTCAGACTGTGTTTATGTTTTACGCAGCGAACACGGTCGGAGCAATCGCCAATATGATCCATCCCCTTTCAAGTGAAAAGGAGATCGAATTTTACATAAAAGAATCCCAAAGCATAACCGCCATCACCCTCGATCAGTTCTACCATAAATTCGAGGCAATACGTCAGAATGTCGAACTGACAAACGTAATTCTCGCCTCCATAAAGGACGAGCTTTCCCAACCCATAAAGGCAGGATACATGCTTACAGAAGGCAGAAAAATAAAAAAGATACCCAAGGATGCACCGGTTACCCTATGGCGTGATTTTATAAACTACGGGTTGAAATACCACTGGAAATACCGTATGTCAAAAGCCCCGGGCGATCCCGCTGTCATCCTTTACAGCGGTGGCACAACAGGTGTTACCAAGGGCATACAGCTTTCCAATCTCAACTTCAATGCCCTTGCGGCTCAGGTAATTGCCACAAACCCCATGTTCCGTCCGGGTGATTCAATGCTTGCCGTCATGCCAATGTTCCACGGTTTCGGTCTTGGCGTAAGTATACACTCCATGCTTGCAAGCGGAGGAAGATGTATTCTTGTTCCCCGCTTTACCGCAGAAAGCTACGCAAAGCTTATTAAAAAATATCGTTGCAACTTTATTGCAGGCGTCCCCACCCTGTACGAGGCTCTGCTCCGCCAGCCATGCATGGAAGGTGCCGACCTTTCATGTCTTAAAGGTGTTTTTGCCGGTGGTGACTCTCTCTCGGTAGAACTGAAAAAACGCTTTGATAAATTCCTTTACGATCACAAAGCCACCGTTCAGGTACGAGAAGGCTACGGAACAACGGAATGCGTTACCGCAAGCTGCCTTACACCCACCCACATATATAAAGAAGGCAGCATAGGTCAGCCTTTCCCCGATACTTTCTACAAAATAGTAAAACCCGAAACCTGCGACGAAGTCCCCTACGGCGAGGAAGGCGAAATATGCATATCGGGTCCCACCGTAATGCTCGGATATCTTAACCATCCTGAAGAAAACGCAAAGACACTTCGGGTTCATGATGACGGCAGAACGTGGGTGCACACCGGAGATCTCGGAATTATGGATAACGACGGATTTATTTATTTCCGTCAGCGCATGAAGCGCATGATAATAACCAGCGGCTACAACGTTTATCCGTCCCAGCTCGAAAACATTCTGGATTCCCACGAAATAGTGCAAATGAGTTGTGTCATAGGAATTCCCGACCCGCTCAAGATGCAGAAAGTCAAAGCATTTATAATGCTCAAACCCGGTTATGAACCCACAGAAGAAAATAAAAAATCCCTCATAGAATTCTGCAAAAAGAATATCGCAAAATACGCAATTCCCTATGATATCGAATTCCGTGCCGCACTCCCCAAAACATTGGTTGGAAAAGTGGCATACCGCGAGCTTGAGCAGGCAGAACTTGAAAAGATAAAAAACGAGCAGAAAAACGCTCAATAATACGTGTCCCCCGAAAGAAATATCTTTCGGGGGATCTTTTATATAATATATTCACAACGTTTTATAATATGGTCCTGGAATTCCACATCCAGTTCATTGAAATATCCGCTCCAGCCCCACACACGCACTATAAGATTTTTGTGGTTTTCGGGATGCTTCTGCGCATCGATAAGCTTTTCGCGGTTAACGGAATTCAGCTGAAGCTGATGACCGCCAAACTCAATATATTTTTTCACCAGTTGTGCAGTCTTTTTTATTCCAATATCGTTTCTCAGCACGCTGTCATGTATCTCAATGGTAAGCGGACCGCCGTTTATTATGTCAGAAAGGTCATACTTTGTGAACGACTGTATAACCGAAAGCAAGCCTGCGGATTTGGTTTCAAGAGAAGGAGAAAAGCTGGAAGGATACGGCTGTCCCGATCTTCTGCCATCTGCGGTAGCAGGGCAGGTCTTTGATGCATAAACATAGTTTTGTGCGCTGCCCGTTCCTGCGCGCCATATTCCGCCAAAAATATTTGGCTTATTGTTAAAATGTTTTGAAAAGCTTGCCATAAGTTCAGATGCTATTGAATCCACATAAGCATCGTTATTGCCCATTTTGGGAGAATCCAGAAGAAGATTGCGTATCTCCTCACATCCCTCAAAATTCATTTCCAACGCATCGGTAAGTTGCTGCGCTGAGATCGTCTTTTCATCAAACACATTCTTTTTTATAGCCGCAAGAGCATCTGCCGCACTTGAAATACCCACACCATGACTTCCCAAATTTCGGTATTTTGTTCCTCCGGACCACGTATCAAGCAGTGATTCTATACACCCGTCCATAAATACCGACAACAACGGGTTTTCCACCCTGACAACAATTTTTCCAAGCTCAAGAAGCCTCTCGCATTCATTCGCCACAGCAAGCCTTGCCTTTTCCATAAGCTCATCAAAGGACTTGCTTTCGCAAAGCTCATTTTTTATCATGTTTCCTATAACCAACGGAAAGTCCAGCAAATGATAATTCGGGGTATCCGCACCGCAATTCGGAACGATAAACTCCCAGCACGCAGCAACCACATAATCATATGCATCATGCTTGTCATACCCAAGCTTTATAAGCCCCGGTATAACAACGTCATCGTTGCAATACTGCGGAAAACCAAGTCCCTGTTTAGTAAGCAAAGTGGCACTTTCAAACACCTCCTCGGGGGTGTTTTTTCCAACACGCAGGTTTATCTTCGGATCGATAATGCAAAGCTCAAGCGATGCTTTCATGCACATCTCCGAAAGCTCGTTATACAAGTAATTTCCGTCCACATCAAAGCCACCCAAAACCATGCTTTGACCATTATCACCCTGCTGCATTCCCCAATAAAGATCAGTATCAAAATTGAGGGATATAAAAAAGTTCTCAAGTGTTTCAAACAATTCTTCGCAGCTAACACCTCTGCGCTTATCCGCAAGGAAGAATCCATACATGTATTGGTCAAATCTTCCCAATCCTATATGATCGGTATATATCAGCCTCAGAAAAAATATGCAAAGCTTTATGAAAACACAAGCCTCGTAAAAGCTTTCCGCAGGACCGTGAGGAACTTTTAAAAGAGCCTTATACAGCCTGTCATTTTTGTCTTTTATCTCATCACGGAATCTGTCGGAATAATCAAGGCATAAGTCAATACACGAAAGCATCATTCTTCCGTATTTTTTTCTACCGATGTTGTGTGTGTTTGAGATTGACTGTTTTATCTGTTCCTTCACACCGTCAAAGCCCGTATTTAAAATGCGCAAATAGTTTGGAGTCACGTTTCCGCTTCCCCACATCATGGTCAGATCACTGTCCCGATTAAAGCCAAAATCGTCATATTCGGCAAAGAGCACCGGACGGCAAAGCTCCAAAGCGGTTTTAAAGCTTTCAAGATGTTTTTCAGCGGTAAGCGGACATTCGCCGAAACTTTCGGCATGCTTGCGCATTTTTTTGTATTCTCCACTTTTCAAAAATTGCAAAAAATTTAATGTTTTATCTGTCATGGTCTTCCTCACAAAACTAAAATTTTAATACAGTATTTTTCAAAAATATCTGCTCGGATATCGGGTGTCAAAGTTTCATCAAAACTCGGGGAATACGTTTTGCCGAGCAATTTGTATTTTCCGCCCGCCATTTTGTTGTATGGCATAAGCTCCGCATAATAAATACCGCTTTCTGACATCAGTCGGCACAACCCGTCAATATTTTCATATGTATCGGTAACCCCCGGGATAAGCGGTATTCTTACCGTAAGATCCTTACCGCTTTTTGCAAGGAACCGAAAATTCTCCAAGATCAGTCTGTTTGAAACTCCGGTATATTTTATATGCTGCGCTTCATCAAAAAGCTTAAGGTCAAATAAAAAGTGGTCGGCAAGCTCTGTCGCACGCGCAAACACCGCACTTTCACAAAATCCGCTTGTCTGAATTGCAGTGTGCATTTTACCTTTAAGTTGTTCAAGACATTCAAACAAAAAACCGCTTTGAAAAAAAGGCTCTCCGCCGGAAAACGTAACCCCGCCATCGGACAAAAATTCTCTGTTAGCCAGAAGCTTAGAACAAAGCTCCGTGCTCTCGGTCATTTTTCCGCAATACCGCAAAAGCTTCATGGGACATTTTTTAATACTGCGTTCCATGAAAACAGTCTTCCCATTTTCCTGCACAGCGTTTTCAAAGCACGCTCCGCATCCCACGCACCCGTTAGGACTTTTTACTATCTGAATACCCGCATCCTGCCCCTCGGGATTGTGACACCATTCGCAACTCAACGGGCAGCCTTTCAAAAATACCGTGCTGCGTATTCCGGGGCCATCGTAAACAGAAAACTCTTCTATGGAAAAAATGCATCCCTTCACCATTTTCACCTCTTAACCTTAATATATCAGTATGCGGTTGACAAATCAAGCAATTAGTTATATAATTATAGACAAAAGTTAAGATTAGGGGTGGCATTCTTGTTTCATCAGCCCGACAATTCCGTGGGAAACTATAACTATAACACAAGGATATATAGCGGCATTACATGGGATTCTCATTTTCACGGAAATTTTGAACTTATTTATTCCATTTCGGGAACTACCAAAGTATGTGTAAACGACAAAGACAATATTCTTGAATGCGGAGAAGCGCTTCTTATTTTTCCTTACACAACACATTCCATAAGCGTTGATAAAAATTCAAAGAACTGGATCGGTGTTTTTTCCGACGACCATATTCCTTATTTTGCCGAAAAAAACAAGAATATCCGTTATTCAAAATTCAGATTTGATGAACACGTGGAATCTTTATTGAAAAATGCTCTTTTTATAGAAGGCTCTCCCGACCGATACATATTGTGCGCCTGCCTGTATACGGTGTGCAGCCAATGCGTAAAAAACGCATTAAGCTTTCCGCTTAAACAAAATGACGATTTCAGACAAAAAGTGCTCGAATATATTTCCGAGCACTTAAACCTCAATATTACCTTAAAAGAAACAGCCGCCGCATTAAACTACGAATACCACTATTTTTCTTTTCTGTTCCACGACTGTTTTTCCATGAATTTCAAAAGCTTCATCAATCATTTCAGATTTGAAAAAGCCTGCAAAGCGCTGGCATCGTCAGACAAAACCGTCACAGACATATGCGCCGTGTGCGGATTCGGAAGCATCCGCAATTTCAACAGAGTTTTCAAAAGCCTGTGCGGCATGACCCCCTGCGAATACCGCGAAAGCATATCGGATAAGCAAATCAACTGAATATATTAAAAATCACTCGCTGTCATCAAATACGGTCTCCACTACCCTTTCGCAGCATTCAGGCGAATATTTCCAATAGTCGATATGATCCTGATTAATAAAATATTCCGTTTTCCCGCAAACATTTTCGCATTGACAACTGTCCACCGTAACAAGCTTTATTTTCATTTTTTCGGGTATTATATTTTTAATAAAAACCGCCGCACACTGTCCGGGCAATATACCGTCACGCCATTCCGCAAGACCGGCAAGATTGGGAGCAAGTTCTATAAATATTCCGTAAGGTTCCACACTTCTCACAATGCCCGTAACGGTCTCACCCTGATTAAATCCCGCCACATTTTCTTCCCATGTGCCCAAAAGCTCCTTATGGGTGAGCGATATTCTGCCATCGTGACGAACGCTCTTCTTTACCGCGGCGCGTATGTACTGACCGGTGTAGAATCTTTCCCCGGGATGCGATATGCGGGATACGGAGATGCAATCTATGGAAAGAAGCGATATTATACCTCGCCCGATGTCGCAAAAGCATCCGAATGGCTCCTGGTGCGTGATTCTGGCATCTATTATATCTCCCGCGCAAAGATTCTTTATATATTTGTCATAGCACTCCTGCTGTGCGCTCCTGCGCGAGAGAATTATCTTCGGTTTACCGTCTGTTTTTTCAATTTCCGTCACCTTAAAGCATACCGGTTTCCCTACTCTTGTTATAACCGCAATTTCACGGACCGACTCTCCCGGCAAAGTCATAAGAGCTTCTTCCCTCGGAATTATTCCTCGGTATTCACCGAGATCAACGATCAGATTGTGGTTACTGTCGCACATCACAACCCGCGCCTCCAGCACCTCTCCGCTCTCCTTTGCGCGTTCAAGTCCCTCAATTCCCGAAAGGTATTCCGCATTTGCTCGTGTACCGATATAGTAACCTTCAGGCATAAATAGATCTGTCATAATATCCTCCGTTTGCTTTGAACAAAATTTATCTTTTGTAAATACGCCTTAATAAATGTTATTAAGCCGAAACGGATAATATACATCAAAAAAACAGTTTTTATAAAAAAGGGGATGTTAAAAAAGTCCAGACCGCAAAAAGGAAGAAAAAAGAAGAAAAACAAAGAAAACAGAACAAAAAACAAATATAAGTCCTGAAAACAAGGAAGAAAAACTCATCATTCTGAGTTTTTCTCAAAAAAATCTTTTTTGCTACAGACAAACGTCACATCTCGACGCACCTTTGTGCGCCTTCGGGTTCCGTTTGTCCGTTCTGAAGCTTTTTTACCTATCCCCTCAAAAGGGGCTGTTTAAAAACCCCGTTTTTAAACAGCCCCTTAAACTTTTATTATTCCTCAAAAATCCCATATGTTCTGAGAGCAAATTCTCCTATCTTATAAAGCAGCTTTTCCATTTCTATCCTCAATTCAAGAGGAGGAATATACAGTCTGTCATCCCCCGCAAAAACCTTGCGGTAACCCGGGTTATTCACAGGGTTCGTCATTGCACAGCATGCCTCAAACGTAAAGTAACCGTCATAACCCGAGTCCATAAGGGCGTGTATTACCTCGGCAAGATTCATCGTTCCCGTGAAAGGAAGACTGTGACTGTCGTAATTGGTTGTATCGTGAATGTGCAAAGCTTTAAGATGCGCTCCGAGATCTGTAATATCTTTATACTGATGTCCCTCAAGGTTTGCATGCCCCGTATCCCAGCACGCACCGATGAGCGGATGCCCGCAATATTCTATAAACTCTTTCATTTCGCACCCTTCAAGGAAGAAGTACTTTGTGCCCATATTTACCTTTGTACTGTTTTCAACACAAATTGTAACACCGTGCTTTTCCAAAAGAGGAATAAACTGCTTTATAAAAGCGGCATTCTTTTCAAAATATTCGTCCTTGCCCACACCTTCCAAAAATCCCGTATGGATAACGGTGTTTTTTATCCCCAGCATTCCGCATATTTCAATGGAGCGGGCAGTACTTTCAACAAAAAGATCATAGTGCTCATTTTTTATCAGGACATTTCCTCTGGAACCGGGTGAATGCGCCTGAACAAATTTTGCCCCGACACGCTCCGCACACTCCTTGATATCTCTCACATATTCACGCCAGTTATCAGCCATAAACGGTGAACCGGGTATATCGGTATCGTACAGACCGAGATCAAGGTATTTAAATCCTGCGGCGTTCGCATATTTTACCATATCGCAGTGGTTTTTCGAGTATCCCTTGAAATCATCGGTAGTGGTTGCGAGCTTCATTTTTTATTTCTCCTTTTTATTTTCAAGATCCGCCTTGGGAAAATATGTAATACGAAGATTGGTACATCCGTAAGGCTCAAGCACCAAAGGAAGTTTATCGGTAACATACTGATATTCTTTATTGGGTTCAAGGGTCTTTGACTGGTACGGTGCACACAGATACGGCGCTTTATAGCAATGGGTGTGCAGTTTTATCATGGGGTTTGCCCAGACATAGCCGCTTTCAGGAAGTTCTTCCACGGTAACATCCTCGGGAGAAAGGTTCTCGTCAAGTGCCACATTCCACGAAAACTGATATCTGCGCGAGCCTATCATCTCGTGAAGATCCTCCACATCCGCCTCCTTGAAATCGGGATTCACATCAAACCAGCTCCATCCCTCGGGAAGCTCTGTCATTGGATTTCCTTTTATGGGTTCCCATTTTTCGGGAATGTGATACGCAAACAGCAATGCACCGTATCGGATAGCCATTGGGTATTTAGCAGCACCATCTGTGTCATCCACTTTGATTATTTCAACCTCAGCCTTGAAGGAAATTTCGATCTCATCTCCCTTTTCCCATTTGCGTGCAACAGTGACATATCCGTTATCACAAACCACCGCATCAAGCTTTTCCCCGTTAATTTTAACAGTATAGCCTTTGCTCCACATGGGAACCTTCAGATTCATTGCAAATTCCTTTTCACAGCTGATCTCAAAGACAACGCTGTTTCGGAAAGGATAGTTCGTTTTTTCACGTATGGAAATATCTTTATAATTGAGCGAGCATGGACCATATGCCGAAACATAAACGTTATCGTCGTTGTCACAAAGAAGCATTCCACGTATGAATTCGGGAATAACAGCAACTGCATTTACGGGGCAGCAGGACGTGGGGTAACACGGTGCGTAGACTTGCATATCTCCCATAGAAGAAGACGATGTCATAGTGGCGAATATCTGGTTGGGCGCATTGAGGTATGCTATTGCCTTTTCATCTTTCTTCCTTGCCCCCTGAGCACCGTTATAAAACATACGCTCCATCAGATCACCGTAATACGGGTCACCTGTTATGAAATTGAAATATGAGTACGTACAGTTATAAAATGCGTAACTGCAGTATTCTGTTTCAGTTGTACTGCTTACGGGACCAAGATATTCAGTAACCGAAACGGGACTTCCGGAAAGCTGATTTGACTTTTCAAGCACCTGACCCGTTTTACGCAAAGAAGCTTTTAAATACTCCTCTTTGCCTGTTGCACTGTATACAAGGGCAGGCAGACGAAGATTTACCCCCATTCCCGCACCATGGTTGGAATTATAGAAATAATCGTCCTTGAGCATTGATTTATATGATATTTTGAAAACATCACGCTTGCAAAGAAATTCAAGGTATTCCTCAGCAAAAGCCACAAGCCGTTCATCACCCGTGTGATAATACGTGAAAATCATGCCCTCAATTATCCCCTGACCGACATAACACGTCTTTTTGTCACCCGTCCAGGTGTTGCAAAACCAAAGCATACAACGGTGAACAGCCTCTATCACGTCTTCTCTGCCCGTTGCTTCATAAAAAGCAATGAGTCCGCGCATGGCGCAAGTCGAACTCCATGCATTATAATCGTCATACTTTGGCGCATCTTCCTCATCATAAGTTCCGAGATAACCGTCATCACGCTGCTTCTTCATCATGGCGTTTACCCAGTTCGTGGCGGTCTTTATCATTTCTTCATCATTCAGAGTGAAGGCGTACTGTATGTAACCCGTCCAGTAATTTGCAGATATCTCGCCGCCCCAGCCAAGCTGTGCGACCTTATCCCACGCTTCCACATAGGTTCTGTTAACATAAGGGTCGGCTATCATTTGCGGCTCAAGCTCGTGAAGATGACCGCATATGCCGTCTTTTCCTATAAGCATCTGCTCTTTTAGAAAACCTTCAGCGTGAATAGAACCCAACGGAAACCTTTTAAGTTTGCTGTATATTTTCACACTTTCTCACTCTCCTTTAAATTTATTATATATAAAACACAAAAAAAGTAAATATAATATACTGATAAATGTGGACAAAACTGATATGATGTGATATAATTATAGTCAATAAAACTTGTCAGCAAAGGGGACAAAAAATGGTTTTTTATGAAATAACGCTTCTTTCCGTTCCCGAAATAATCTTTGCATACAGTGTTGAAATAGCAAAATATAAGAATAAATTTCCTGTTATACCAAACTTTCTGGAAATCGCCTTATGCGAGCAGGGACACATGGTTTTTGAACATTCCGATGGTCGGAAAGAGCTCGTGTGCCCCGGTATGCTTGCACCCATCTTCAAAGATATGGTGTGCAACACATATTCATATAACAATGAAAAGCAAAAGCATACTACGGTGGGTATCAAAGCCGAGTACACATTGCAGAGACACAATTCCGACAGTTTTGACTTTGCTTCTCTTGAAAAACGCATGAGATCAAAATGTACCATTCTTATACCGTATCATTTACCCATGGAGGAAAACTATGCGGATATAATGAATATTCTGAAAATGATATGCGCACTTTTCCCGGAACAAAGTCCGCACAGCCGCATAAAGGCAATTTCCCAGTGGTTTTTTCTCACATCCGTCCTTACGGAGCTTGTATTGAAAAAGTTGGGAGACAGCAACACGCAGCTCCCACCTTCAGAATACGTATATGCCGAAAAAGCAGAGCAGTTTATCAACGAAAACTATGTATATAACCCCACTGTTGAGAGCATTGCTGCCCATCTTAATATTTCCTGCGGATATCTTCACCGTATTTTCCGCGATATAAAAGGCATGGGAATAACCGAGTACATAAACACAAAAAAGGTATCTGCGGCAATAAATCTGATGGAAAACAAAAACATGTCCCTAAGAGAAGCCGCAGCGAATGTGGGAATCACCGATCCGGCATATATGAGCAGGCTGTTTAAAAAAGTGACGGGGCTTGCATGCAGAGAGTATTTCAGAAACAAATCAATATATTAATAACATCTATCGGGATCCATCAAAATCGATGGGTCCCTTCCTTTTAACTTTCAGATATTTCTGTAATAGCCTTCAAGATAATGCACCGGAACGCACCTTTCGTACTTTGAAAAGTCTATTTTGGAAAAACCTTGCTCAAAAGCCTCCACGGCTTTGCTGCAAGCTTTTCTTTCCGGAACATACGTCGGAACGATAACAAGATTTGCCGCATCCTGCAATACCCAGAATTGATGCTCGTCGGCACGTCTTGGACAAATGGCGGCAAGCCCCATATCGTCCATACTCTTGCTCAGTTCCTGACTCGCTTCACGGAAACTGCAATACGGAACATTGAAACCGCAGAGGCGGGATATCTCGTTCAAAACATTGCCAGCCTTGTTTTCGGTGTAATCTGCCACTGAATTCATGAGAGAAAGATATTTTTCTTTCCACACCTCATCATTTTCCAATTCATAACACACCAAAACAGATGCCTGCATCTGCTGAAGTGCATACAAATGCCAGTATTCAGACATGGGCTTTGATCTTTCATACGCTTCCGCTCTCAAATTACGGTAAAGCTCAAGCCAGTGCTCATCACCGCTCACACCCCATGCAGCAATATAAGCCATAGGCATACGAAGATATTCGTGGTTGCCCAT
>JAFYUY010000070.1 GCA_017549405.1 Clostridia bacterium
GTTTACGGTGGTGTGGATGCCGTTACGGGAAAGATATATTCCTTCGGATATTCCTGGACGAATAATCTTGAATTCGAGTCACCCGCAAATGCCATAGGAGAAGACAAAGCTCTTGAGATCTACCTTTCAAAGGCGGCATTTGACAAATATTACGAACGTTATGACGAATACGTTTTTGATATGGCAAAAGCGGTAGCACCCGAGGAAAAATTCCGTGCTTTGGTTATGGGCATAAAGCAGGATACTAAAAACTTTGAAGCTCTTATTGACAAATACGCTCAGGGGCTTGATAAAGAAGCTGTGAAAACAGCTGTCATTGCAGGCGACATGGACAGCGTTATCGCTCTGTGTGCCGAGTATTTTGAAGTACCCGTACCCGACAGCTACTATTTCTATAACAGCCTTGACGAGCTTTACGAAAAAACTTCGGTTGCAAGACTTGTTTATAAAGTAAAGTCATCCGATGTACGTATAGGCGCACTCACGGGCGAGCGTGTGGATTATTCCGGAAATCCTTATACCGAAGCTTACGCAGGCGATTTTACCGACATTCAAAGCCACTGGGCAAAAGAATATATAACCATCCTTGCCGATATGGGCATAGTTAAACGTGGAGAAAAGTTCAACCCCGATGAATACATCACAAAGAAAGACTTCGTAGAAATAATAAACGGTGCAGGTCTTTACTTCGGTGATTCCGAAAAGGATATCCCCGACGAGATACTGAGACTTCATGCCGTAAAGCTCTGCATTGACTCCATGGGCTACGGAAAGATAGCAGCTCTCGGCAATGTTTTCAAGACCGACTTTTACGATAACCCGTCCGTTCCCGCACAGGATGTCGGATATGTTGCCATAGCATGGGGCTTTGGCATAATAGACGGCTATGCGGACACAAATACCTTCTGTCCCGATCAGCGCATAACCCGTGCCGAGGCAGCAAAGCTCATTGTTAAGACTGTGGAAAAAATGTATTGAGGAAAATATCCCTTGAATCATATCTGACATATTGCCGATAACCACCGTCGGCAGAAAATACACGGGAGGTCACGCAAAGGCGAGACCTCCCTGTTTCTTTGCGAAAAACTGTCGGGAGACCAATTTTTGTTTGTTCTCATGCCAACCCAAACAAGCTCTCACGAAGGGTTCGTTTTGTATTTCATTTTTACTTTTTTGTATTTAATGTTTCAACAACATACAAATCCCCTTGACACAAACTTTTTGATATGATAAACTGACTTTACAATATTTATTATTACACATGGGAGAGTGAATATTTTGAAAAAGCTCACAAAAGAACAGTATTATGATAAAGTGCGCGGCTGCTGGTTTGGCAAAAATATCGGTGGCACCCTCGGTGCACCCTTTGAAGCATACCGCGGAGCTTATGACGTGGAATTTTATACCCACGATCTTGCAACAGGGGTGCTCCCCAACGACGACCTTGACCTTCAGCTTGCATGGCTCAATGCCGCAGAACGTCATGGTGCCTCTGTCAATTCCAAAATTCTTGCAGAATACTGGATATCCTGCATCGGACCCAACTGGGCGGAATATGGTGTTGGCAAAGCGAACCTGAGAATGGGACTTGTTCCCCCGCTTTCAGGCGGCTACACAAACGCATTCAAGGATTCCAACGGTGCATGGATACGCAGTGAGCTGTGGGCATGCCTTTGTCCCGGTCATCCCGAGCGTGCGGTAAAATACGCTTATGAGGATGCATCCGTTGACCATGCCGACGAGGGTGTTTATTCTGAAGTATTTACGGCAGCACTTGAAAGTGCGGCATTTGTGGAATCCGGTCTGAGAGAGCTTGTGGATATCGGTCTTTCATATATTCCCGAGGATTGCGGTGTGGCAAAGGCGGTTAAAATTGCCATTGAAGCATATGAGAGCGGTCTTACCTGGAAAGAAGCAAGAATAAAACTTCTTACCGAAATACCCGGCTCTTTCGGAGCACAGCGTCCCGGAGCTCCCAATCCCGACAATCTGCCCCTCGGTCCCTGGGGATATGATGCGCCTTCAAATATAGGACTTGTCATCATTGGCTGGCTTTACGGTGAAGGCGATTTCGGAAAAAGTATATGCATTGCCGCAGGCTGTGCCGAAGACGGCGACTGCACCACAGCAACTTTAGGCTCTATATTGGGAATCATATTGGGCGAAAAGAAGCTGCCTCAAAAATGGCTTGACCCCATCGGTGATGAAATAAAAACCATTTCCTTGAATCTCATAAACACCATGCTCGAGGTACCGCAAACAGTAACAGAGCTCACAAACAGAACGTGCGCACTCATGCCGGCGTTCATGAATAAATATTATGATTACATGACGGGAGAAATATCCGTTTCAGAAGGCAAGGAGCTTTTCGACAAGCCGCAGGAAACATGGATGATAAAGCCCTACTGCTTCCACGATTATTACCCCGAAAGTTTTACTGCATACACCGCGGAACACCCCTTATTCAAGATAAGAGTAACACTCCCCGAAGGTGCTTCAATTCACAGCGGCGATGTTAAAAAAGTGAAGATCGATGCCGAAAACACAAGCACTTTCATGGGCAACCAGCTTTGGCTGGAATTCAGATGGCTTTTGCCCGAGGGCGAAGGCTGGAGCATCTCGTCCGGTACCCGCTCGGCAATGTTCCTCAACACCTACCACTGCGGCACAGGTCATGCAGAAACCGAGCTTGAACTTTGCGTGGGTGAAATACGTGAACCCATAACCACCGTGGTGCTGGAAGTCTCCGCTCACGACCGCCCCGTTAAGGTATATGTACCCGTAGAGCTTGTTTGTGAGGCATAAAAAATACATGACAGATGGTGTATATTTTACATCATCTGTTTTTATATTGTGAACATGTGCAAATTTTGTCTTAATATATGATATCTTGATTTATTATGAGTTTTATGTTATATTATAAGTGCAAAATCTGTAACACGGAGGATAATAAAATGTTTGACAAAAGCAATGTCATCAACATTAAAAACAACGTACCGCAAATCCCCAAAAAAGTAAAAACCATAATAATTTTACTGCTTATAGCCGTTCTCGGCATCGTATGTGTTTTTAATTCGGCATATACGGTAAACGAGCAGGAAAAAGCGGTCGTTTTAACATTTGGCAACCCCACCTATGTTAAGGATTCGGGTCTTGGCTTTAAAATTCCCTTTATACAGACTGTGGAAAAGGTCGATACGACCATCAAAGGTTTCGCCATCGGATATAGCGAATCCGAAAAGGCTTATACCTCCGATGCGGCAATGATAACCAATGACTATAACTTTGTTAATGTGGATTTCTTCGTTGAATGGAGCGTGACAGACCCGATAAAGGCGCTGTACAATTCCGCATCTCCCGCGGAAATTTTAAGCAACATCGTACAGGGTGCCGCAAGAAATGCCATCGGCTCAACAACTGTTGACAACATTCTTACCACCGGCAAAGGCGAGATCCAGGCTCAGATAAGGGAAGACGTTATAAACGCGCTGGATATGCTCGATATCGGTGTGCAGGTACACAATATTACAATACAGGATGCCGAACCGCCGACAACGGAAGTTATTGCCGCATTCAGCGCTGTTGAAGATGCCAAGCAGAAGATGGATACTTTTATCAACGACGCAAACAAATATAAAAACGAAAAGATCCCCGCTGCCCGTGCCAATGCGGACAAAGTCCTTCGTGCTGCCGAAGCAGACAAGGAAGCCCGTATCAACGAAGCCAAAGGTCAGGTAGCTCGTTTCAACGAAATGTTTGCCGAATACGAAAAGAATAAAGAAATGACAAGAAAGCGTTTGTTCTTTGAAGCGATGGAGGATATCCTTCCCGACATGGAAGTTATCGTCGAAAACGAAAACGGCACCACAGAGAAAATCTTCCCTGTTAAACCCTTAAACTAAAGGAGGAGCCTGATATGAAGAAAAATATTATTATTTTTGTTCTTGTTGTTATCATCGCCTTAGGGTTATTTTCAAGCTCGATGGTCATAACGCAAAAGAACGAATACACGCTGATAAAGCAATTCGGAGCTGTGGAAAAAATTATTTCGGAACCGGGTCTTTCTTTCAAGATCCCTTTTATACAGAACATCGAAAAGCTTCCGAATACCATTATGATCTACGACCAGGCGGCATCCGATGTTATTACAAAAGACAAAAAGACCATGGTGATCGACAACTTTGTGCTGTGGAAGATAGTTGACCCGCTCAAATTCGTTCAGACATTAAATACCATTTCCGAAGCAGAGCGCCGCATTGAAACTGTTACATACAATGCGATTAAAACCACCGTCGGCAATACCGAGCAGGCGGATATCATTCAAGGTCGCGGCGAGTTCTTAAGCACGGGGATCGTTGAAAAAGTGCAGCCCTCTTTCAGTGAATACGGCATTGAGATAATCGACAATGAGATCAAGCGTCTTGATCTTCCCCATGAAAACAAGTCTGCTGTTTATTCCCGCATGATCTCAGAGCGCAATCAGATAGCGGCAGAATATATTGCACAAGGCAACGAGGAATCTCAGAAGATCATAAACGGAACAGATAAAGATATTTCCATTATCGTTTCGCAGGCAGAAGCGCAAGCCGCCGAAATAAGAGCAGCCGGTGAAAGCGAATATATGCGGATAATTTCCGAAGCTTACAACAGTCCCGAAAGAAGCGAATTTTACGAATTTATCCGTTCCCTTGATGCCTTGAAGATAACGATGAAGGGCGAAAAGACTCTGTTTCTGCCCATAGATTCTCCTCTTACACGCTTGTTTGTGGGTGAATGAATTTTAGTATAAGCAAAACGGATATCCGTTCAGACTGTCGCAAAAGTCTTTTTAAAATAATTCAGGGCGAACCCCCGGCGAGGGTTCGCCCTCTTTTCAACCGTAAACCGGTTGAAAATTCACCCACTCCTGCGCTTTACGAACGCAAAAAGGGTTTCGTCCTCTGAGGAGGACGACAAGAGGCAGAGCCTTTTGACTCTGAAAACTTTTTGAAAAAAGTTTTATCAAAAACTTTTGATGGTTTTGCAACAAGCTGAACTGATATCCGTTTTAATATTTATATGCCCATTATTATCTTCTGAAACCACGCCGTTTTGTGTGCATTTTATAATAAATAAAGCAATATATCAAAAACAGCACCACGGCAGAAATCGCCGCTGTGATAAACCATCTGCCCGTGAAAAATTTTGCAAGAGCATCAAGAACATAAAGAAGATTGCTTCTGTCCACCGAAGTGTTTGCCACAAGGTCGGTCTTTCCTAAAGTTATGCTATCCTTATATGTCACCACAAGGTCGCCAAAGCGCTGCCCTTCATTTATGGGCGCACATGCGTCCTCATATACCAGCTTTTTAAGAACGATATCCTTTTCCATGTTGAGATTTTTCGGCAAAAGGGCAGTTATATCTTCCTTTGCATACAACGTTACGTGATCCACATTTGCCGCAAGCGCAACGGGTATCTCGCACATCATCATTCCGCCGCTTGCCACCTTTTGTATGGAAAAATTCTCGAAGCATGCATTGAGAAGCGAGATAGTATCAAGATATGCAAAATTTTCATTTTCCGTAGACGGTGCATTCATAACAACGGCAAGGTATGTAAGACCGCTGCGCTGTGCCACCGCAATAACGCAGTTTCCGCCCTCGGGAGTGGAGCCTGCGCTCATACCCAGAGTCCCTTTATAAAAATAGTTGGATTCACCCTCCACGCGCCTTATCATGCGATTTCGGTTATAGAGATATCTCCGCTGTTCAGTCTTGTTTGTTGCCTCAAGCGTATAATTGGTGGAGCCCGAGATTTTCACTATCTCGTTTATGTAATAAGCATAGCGCGAAATAAGGGCAAGGTCGTGTGCCGTTGTTTTCATTCTTTCATCGTGAAGTCCCGTGGGGTTGGCAAAAAATGTATCATTTGCCCCTATTTCCTTTGCCTTGGCATTCATCATATCGCAAAAGCCTTCCACCGTTCCTCCCACATACTCGGCAAGAACATTGGCTGCGTCATTCGCACCCACCACAAGAAGCGCATACAAAAGCTCACGGGCAGTAAAACCCTCGCCCGCCTTTATGGGTTTGCCTGAATGTATTTTTGTGCCGGTAGACTTTTTTACCGCACTTTCAGAGGCATATATTACCGTTTCAAGGTCGGGAATATTTTCATATGCCACAATGGCAGTCATGATCTTGACGGTAGACGCGGGAAAAAGAAGAACTTTGGGGTTCTTTTCGTATATCATATTGCCGGTTTCAAGATTTAAAACACAGGCAAATGCCGCTTCTATCCCGGGAAATTCAACTTTGGCAAATTCGGAAAATGTTTTATTGTCAAAATACTTAAAGCCGTCGTTTCCGGCATCACCCTCTTCGCTTTGAGGATTTTCTGCATCCGAAACTTCTGCCCCGACCGCAAAAGCGGGAATAATGCAGGAGAGCAGCAACAACACCGCCATCAAAAAAGCGGCAATTTTTTTTGAATGTCCTGTATTCATAAAAGAATGTCCTTTCTGTGGGCAAAAAGTGCCTTTGTTTCTTTTATATTCTCCTTCACGGCAGATATAAGCTCTTCAAGGGAAGAAAACTTTCTTTCATCCCGCAGACGCTTTACAAATTCTACTCTGACATACTTGCCGTAAAGATCTCCCGAAAATCCTATAATATGGGTCTCGCACAGCACGGGAGGGGCTTTTTCCTTATCTGTTACCGTGGGCTTTGTGCCGACATTTGCAACTCCGCAGTATTTTTTACCGTCCGCATGGCAGATGCAGGCATACACACCATGTGCGGGAACAAGCTTCTGCTGAGAAAAATTCTGGTTTATGGTGGGTATTCCCATTTTGGTTCCAAGGTGTCTTCCGTGTACAACGGGATAATTTATTGAATAAGGTCTGCCAAGATATTCCGTGGCTTTTTCCATGTCGCCCGCAAGTATCATTTTACGTATGGAGGTGGAATTTACGACATCACCGTTTTTATCGCAGATATGGCTGCAAACCTCAACGGAGCCTCCGAGTTTTTCCATTTCTTCTTTAAGAACAGTGCAGTTACCGCATCGCTCTTTGCCAAAGCAGAAATTTTCTCCGCACACGGCAATCTGGCACCCGAGCTTTTTTACCAAAATATCGCGGCAAAACTCCGCACATGAAAGATCCTTCACATCTTCAAACTCTTCAAGATACAAAAGGTCGGCACCAAGCTCCGAAATTATCTCTGCCTTTTCGGCATTATCTGTCAAAAGCGCACAAACGCCATGCTTGAAATTTGACGGGTGATCTTTAAAGGTATACACACAGCATTCATATCCGTTCTGCTTTGCAAGGCGCACTGCCTGCTTTATCAGTTCGGTATGCCCCATATGCACTCCGTCGAAATTTCCGAGCGCCACAACGCGTCTTTTATCTTCTGCAGGGTATTTTTTTTCGAGTATTTGCATTTATTATGATCCTTTAAAAGTAATATACAAAAGCGGTGTAAAAACAAAACACGCTTTACACCTGAACACTTCATATATATGATACCTTTTTTCTTCTATTATGTCAAGGCACTTTTCGTAATACAAAAAAACAAAAACGGCGGTATTTTACGCCCAAAAAATCATATCTTCGCTGAAAAAAAGCAAAAACGCCAAAAATATTTTTGAGTTTTACCGCACAAAGCAAAGAAATGCAACGATGGTTTTGTGTTGTATTAATTTGTGTTTTGGCGTATAATTTTATTTGCACGGAGCGTGTGCAAACAAATGCTGAAAGGAGGATTTTTATGACAGATATGCCGTCATTCGGAATACTGTGTTGCGGCAAGGATATAAATGAGCTTGCGCTATCCGTAAAATGCTGCGGACGCATCACCGCCATTATGAAAAATGGCGGATTTATCCTGGCGGGGTATCACACGGCAATAACACAAAATGACAACCCCGAGGGAAAAAAGCTATGCGGTGAAAAGCTTTATCATCTTGCAAAAAACTGCGATGTGCTTTTCACCATCGGTTCAGACGGATTTCATAAAGACGACATCATACCCGATATTACCGTTAAGCTCTGTCGGAGCGAAGCGGTTTTTTTCACCTCTAATCTTTGTGGTGCATCGCACATAGGAAATTACGACAAAGGCAAGCGAAGTCAGATATCTTTTTGTCCATCACGAAGCCGTGCAGGAATATTGGATTCCTGCCTTGTGCTCAATATGCGTAATGATATGGATTTTATAGACTGCACTTTACCCGCACTTCTGCCTTCTGTTTCCTTTGCAATATCGGGACTTACAGGCAAAAATGTTGCCGACAGCCGCATCATTATGCAGTCACTCAGAAATATATGTGAAAAAAATGCGAATTTGAAGCCTATATTTTTAGATAATATTCAAAATTAAGAAACAAATAATCGCCCGTTTGTTATTTTTTAAAAATTAACTTATATTTATTAACAGTTTGTCAATCTCTTTTTGTCAAAAACAGTATAGAATTATAGTGTAATTTTGATTACTCTGTAAAAATATAGCACTACAAATTTAACTATCTGTTACATAATCAGGAGGGTTGGCAATGGGATACAAAATTCTTATCGCAGATGACGATTCCAATACTTGTGATCTGCTTAAAATCTGCCTCGAAAACGAAGATTACGAAATCGTTATGGCAAATAATGGCGTAAAGGCAGTTTCTGCTTTTAAAATTTACGAGCCCGATCTTGTTCTGCTCGACATCATGATGCCCGGCAAAGACGGCTGGCAGGTTTGCCGCGAGATCCGCGAGATCTCTTCCAAGCCCATTATCATGCTCACTGCAAAGAACGAAGTTTTTGACAAGGTTCTTGGACTTGAACTCGGTGCCGATGACTTTATAACAAAGCCCTTTGACATGAAAGAAGTCGTTGCAAGAATAAAGGCGGTATTCCGTCGCTGTGCAGGTCACGAAACCGACGATTCCGAAGTTGTGAAGTTCGACAACCTCGAGATCAGCCTGCAGAAATACGAACTCAAGCTCAACGGAAAATCCGTGGATATCCCCCCGAAAGAACTTGAACTTCTCTACTTCCTCACATCCAACTACAACCGCGTTTTCACACGCGATCAGTTGCTTGACAAGGTTTGGGGATTTGATTATCTCGGCGACTCCCGCACAGTTGACGTTCATATCAAGCGCCTGCGTGAAAAGCTTTCAGGCATTTCCGAAAAATGGCAGATAAAGACCGTTTGGGGCGTTGGTTACAAATTCGAACTGTTCCAGCAGTAATCGTTTTTATTTACATCAGGTTTTGCATATCAGAAAAATTGCATAAATAAAGTAATCCCGAAAGCAGCTAAACACTGTTTTCGGGATTTTTTTGCCACACGGAACCGCACTACCGTATTCCGGTGTTCAATACATTTTCTACATCTTCCCGCAACGCAATTCCGACTTTGCACGCAGTTGCCGCACCGCAGGCACAGGCAAAATTCAAAAGTCTTTTGGTGTCGTAGCCGCACATGGTTCCGTAAATAAATCCTGCCACAGCGGAATCACCGGCACCGACCGTGTCAACAGCGTTTATTTTGTATGCCTCAGCACGGGTTATTTTTCCGTCGGAATCCAGCAAAATTGCACCATTCGCCCCCATGGAAACAAGAACATTCTGTGCCCCGTCTTTTTGAAGCTGTCTTGCAAGATCCGCGATCTCATCATCATCGCAAAGCTTTCTTCCCGCGATCTGAGAAAGCTCGTCGACATTTGGTTTTATGAGATATGGGCGATATTCCAGAGTTTCAGTAAGCAATTCCCCGCAGGCATCCACAACAAAGCGCACATCTTTGTGACGTAAGCTTTTCATAATGTCTGCATAAATGCCTTTGGAAAGTCCCCTTGGAATACTTCCTGCCAGCACGCACCAGTCGCCGTCGGAAAGCATTTCGAGCTTTCTGAAAAAACAGGCAAGATCCTCATGCAATATTTCAGGTCCCGCAGCGTTTATTTCGGTTTCCTCCGCGCCTTTTAGTTTTACATTTATGCGGGTCATGCCGCTTTTTAGAAATACAAAATCCGTCTTAACCCCATCATTTTCAAGGGAATCAGTAAGTGCTTTACCCGTAAACCCGGCAGCAAAGCCGAGAGCTGTTGTATCCGCTCCAAATTCTTTCAGCAAGCGAGAAACATTAACTCCCTTCCCTCCAAAAGCGATTTTTTCACCCATGGCGCGATTGGTGGCATCGGGAATTATCGTTCCCACCTGCATAACATAATCTACGGCGGGATTAAAAGTTACGGTATATATCATTCCGACTCCTCCGAAGTGTTTTTTTCAATTATACACCCATTGTGTATTTAGGTCAACCCTGCGGCAGAACTTTTTCAAAACTCATGACTGCCTTAAAAAGATCTCCGTCGGTAATCACTTCAAAACTGCCTCCGCACACCTCGGTATAACCTTTTGCAATGGCAAGACCCAAGCCGTTTCCCTCGGTGGTGCGGGATAAATCTCCTCTCACAAATCTTCCCGTTATTTCATTCGGGTCAAAATCCAGCGGAAATGCGGAGATATTTTTCAGCTCCAGCACGTTTTTTCCGTCTTTCTCATATGCGCATATATATACCCTTGTTTTTTTCATGAAATATTTTAAGATATTACCAAGAAGATTTCCCATAACACGGGACATCTTTTTGCCGTCGGCAAGTATATGCATATCCTTGGCTATATCCGTGCAGAATTCAAGCTCCGATGTCTTTATATCATCGTCAAGCTCTGCCATAGCCTGCTCAACAAGAAGCGAAAGATTGAGCGTTTCAAGCTCCGCCCGCTCGTTGCCGCTGTGCACCTTTGATATATCAAAAAGATCTGACGTAAGCTTTTTAAGTCTGTCGCTCTTTGCTGCGATTATGGAGATATAATCCCTTGCCTCATCGGGAAGACCTTTCATATCCGAAAGCAAGCCGGTATAGCTTATTATAGATGTGAGCGGAGTCTTTATGTCATGGGATATATTGGTAACAAGCTCTGTCTTCATGCGCTCTGCCTTTGTTTTTTCGGCAACCGTACAGTCTATACTCCGTGATATCTCGTTTATATAAGATGCTGTTTCTTTAAGGTCGCTGCTTTTTATTTCCGGAACATTATATGAATAATTTCCGTTATAAACTTCACCTATCCCCTTTTTTATCTCTTCAAGATCGCGGGCGCGCCATGCAAGCAGAAACAGTTCTGCCAAAAACAACGTTACCGCAATAACTAAAAACGCTGCACTTTCGTGAATAAGCACTCCGCAAAATCCTATAACCCCCGTATAAAGCAGAAGCCATACACCAAAAAGCGCTGCTGTCTTGCGGCTCAGGGCGTAGAATAAAGAGTTGCGTACCTTTCGTAAGGCACAGAAGAAATATCTTACCGCTTTGAATATTCCTACCGCAACTATCCCGAGAAGACTTGTTTTAAGAAATAAACCGCATTTTATCTTACGCACCAAAGAGAGCAACGAAACTGTTACCAAAGTCATTGCGGCAGAAAAAACAAGCATTGATATTCCCCGCAGCATATACATCGGAATACCATTATTATATACATACATTTCCGCTGTAACAGCCAAAACTGCTGCCGCTCCCGCAACAGATGCCACCGGCAAAAGAATATGAAGCTCTGTCCACACGCGGTCTATCCACACGGAAGACAATTCCCCGTCCGCGCTTTTTCCCGCTGCACAAACAAGATATATAAGGATCAAAAGCGCAATGACGGCAAGGGATATTATCCTTAAAAAAGCTTCGCGCACCGTGTTTTCCTGCTCATTCCACAACGCTTGCATTTCTTTGATGTGACCTTCCTTTACAGCGACAAAAACAGAAATGGAGTCGGTGGTATTAAAAGAAGATATCTCATCGAGCATATGGATATCGCGGAATTCCGAACCCATACTTTCAAAGTCGCTATTCCCCAAACCGTCCCTTGAAAAACGGAACGAATAAGCATCGCCCTTCATCAGCATAGCTATTCTTTCGGGAGTACTGTTTGTGATGCTCTCACCGTTTATATATATATACCATTCGGTGTTTTCAAGCTCTTTTATACTGTTGAGTTCCTTCGAAACACAAGCAAGTATTTTCCCCGTTCTCAGTTCTTTATCGGAGAACAACTGCAGTATCACGGGAGGAGTTTTATTCATATCCCGCTGTATTACAACATTGTCGATTAAAACATTATTTACACTCGCTTCTTCGTTTCCGTAACCGTCAAATCCATCCGGCGCATCATATGCCACAACGGTATTGTATGCCGATGCATGTGTGTCGTTGGATATAACAGATACATCGGTATTTTGCTCGTTTTCACCAAGGTATTCCGTACGATAAGCGTTAAGCACGGCACACTGCACATCATAATAATACGGGTAAAACATATGGGATTTGGAAAAATCCGATTCCAGACGGTAAACAATATCACTTCCGCTGTTTTCAAACTCGGAAAAAACCTCCGCAACAATTCCCGCCCCTATCGCAGCACACGCTATGACAAGTACTACGGCAATAAATTTCAAAAAAACGGAATAAACAATTTTTTTCACGGCATTTTCCCCTTTCAGTCGATCTTATACCCTATGCCCCACACGACTTTAAGATATTTGGGCTCCTTTGGGTTTATTTCTATTTTTTCTCTGATATGACGCACATGCACCGCAATGGTGTTGTCACATATTGCCGCCTGTTCGTTCCACACTCCTGTGTATATCTCCTCGGCGGAAAAAACTTTACCCCGGTTACGCACCAAAAGCTCAAGTATCTTATATTCCAAAGGTGTAAGGCGCACTTCCTCACCATCCACCTTTACGGTCTTGCACTCGGTATTTACACAAAGACCCGATATCACTATCTCCCCGTTTTGCTTTTCTATAGACCCAAGCGATGTGTATCTTCTCAACTGTGACTTCACCCTTGCCATAAGCTCCGACGGATTAAAGGGTTTGGTAACGTAATCATCCGCTCCCGCGGCAAGACCCAAAATCTTATCCGCGTCCTCGGATTTTGCCGAAAGAAGTATCACAGGTATGTTGCGGCTTTCGCGAAGATTCATAAGAGTCTTTATGCCGTCAAGCCGCGGCATCATTATATCAAGTATCATAAGATGTATTTCGTTTTGTGAAAGGACATCGAGTGCGTCTATGCCATCGTAGGCTTTAAATACACCATACCCTTCTCCGCGCAGGAATATCGAAATACTTTCCACGATCTCTTTATCGTCATCAACCACAAGAATATTCATGGTATTTTCACCTCCGTATATATAATACATCGCCATTCTTAAGAATCAGCGGAAAAAATTCTTAATTTTTCTTAATATTTATCTTTTGATCCGATATAAATGCGGTACGGAAAGATCCGCACCGCAAACAGTTTTAATAAAATTTCATTCACACCTGTAAAGATGTAAACTTATCCCGTTCCATAAGAATGCGCTTTGCAATATCCTCAGCTTTGCACCACTCCACAGAATCCCCGAAATTTGCTTCTATTCTGCGTGCCACCTCGTCAAGCACGCGAAGTCCAGTAAAAAGACCGTTTGAAGCAAGGCTCTGCCAGTGTGTGATGATAACGGGATAACCGCCTGCAGAAATCACCTCTGCCACGTCGCCCGCTCTTCCGTCGGCGGTAAGAATGGTATCTGCCACATGGCTTACGTAGCTCTCGCTTGTATCAGTTGTGTCCATGGTCTGCCATATTCGGTCGTGGGTGTTGGTGGTAAGGGATACGACAGTTCTTCCGTCCTCGGTGTCAAGTATCTGCGGGCGCGAATCATTTCCGCCAGACATAAGGAAAAACCACGAATCTTTAACTCCGAATACTTCCCACAACGCACGGGACACCGCAGTTGTATATTCCCGGGGACATTCAAGCCCAAAATTCCACGGGGAAGTGATGCCCGTGCAGTCAAATCCCGCATTCTTTAATATAGAAAGGGCACGAGAGAGATATTTTGTAAGACTTTCGGCATTTTGCTTTTGCGACCAGATGTTTTCGCGCTCGGAAAGTACACTTCCCGTTTCCACATCCACCGCCATATTATGGGTGAGCATTTCGGGCGTTATGCTGAAGTTCCGAACAACGCGGCTCTTTACCATGTCAAGCCAATCCGTGCGCTCTTTATCCGAAACGCCCTCTATTCCGTTTACAATATCACCGCGGTTGCCGGGGGCGGGAACGATGCTGAATTTACCCTTTATGCCCCATTTTTCGGTAATATTGCAAAATTCATCAAGAAAACTGTTTGGGTAATATTCGCAAACAGGTCTGCCGTCACCCGTCTTTCCCGTAATACTGTGAGTATAATATACGGAAAGTACGGGAGTGGGATCATCAAGTCTTAAACAAATTGGAGTTTTCATATGACACCTCTGATCATTTATTCACTGATTTGATTATAGCATAGTTGGAAGCGGTTGTAAAGAAGTATAATGAAATAAAAAAGAACGCGGTGTGCGTTCTTCTTTAAAAATTCTCACTGCTTTTTTCTGCATCCGTCTATCTGAATATTCTGCCCCGAAATGTAGCTTGCCTCATCGCTTGCAAGAAAAGCGATCAGGTTTGCGTTTTCCATATCCGTACCCGTGCGACCCATAAACGAAAGCACCGACGGCTCACTGTAATCCATATCGGGATTATCAGAGGGGCTTACACTTCCCGGGCACACGCTGTTTACAAGGATATTTTTGTGCGTCACTTCCTTGGCAAGAGCCTTTGTCATGGCATCGACCGCACCTTTTGTTGCGGAATAATGCACCATGTTTGCGTTGCCGTAAACTCCTGCAACGGAAGAAACGTTTATTATTCTGCCGTAGCTGTTTTCAAGCATTCCGGGCAGAACGGCTTTTGTGAAATACACCACACCCATAACATTTATGTCTATAAACTTTTTCCATTCCTCGGTGGGTGTTTCCACAAAGGAGCTCCAGCAGCGCCACAGTGCCGCATTATTCACAAGGATGTCTATTTTGCCGAACTTTTCCACAGAATCTGCCACTATTTCATTTACACGTGCCTCATCGCTCACATCACCCGCAAAGATCAAAACCTCGGTAGTGTATGCAGAAAGTTCTTCTTTGAGTTTTTCAAGGCCTTTTTCATTTATATCAACCGCCACAATTTTTGCACCGCCCTTTGCAAGCTTATGTGCAACTGCACGGCCTATTCCAACAGATGCGCCCGTTACAAGCGCCACTTTATTATCAAACATAAAATCCACTCCTTTGGTGTAATTATAACTGCATAGTTTTTAAAAACCAATGGCAATACTTATATTTTATTTAGCAAAAATTATACTGTTTTTTCAATAAATAGCCATTTTTGCACATTTTGTTGACAATTAATATAATATATGATATAGTACCGATGTGGTGATAATATGGAAAAATTCATAATAACAGGTTTTGTCAGCGCCTTTCATTTAAAAGAGATCAAGGCGCGGCAAAAAGTTTTTAAAAACAGATATGCCTCATGTTTTATTGTTACTGTAAAGGGCAGAATCAAATTCACTTGCAACAGCAGAACTCTTTTCTCCGACCAGTCGCGGTGTGTATTTTTGCCCATGGGTATTGATTACACAAACGAATGCGTTTGCGATGCGGAAAGCTATGTTTTTAATTTTTACACATCGGAAAAATATCTTCACGCATTGGAGCTCTCGCCCGTTTCCACACATCTTGCCGCAGCTTGCTATGAGAATATATGCAAAAATGCATCCGGTTCACCACAGGAAAATATGCTTGTTTTAAGTGAACTTTACGCTTTGGCACACCGCTTGTTTGAAAAAGAAAGTGTGCTTTCGGTCCATGAAAAAATCGTACGGTCCGCACAAAACTTTATGTTGGAAAACTATTCGAAAAATTCTCTGTGTGCACGAGATATTGCGGATAACTGTTTTATAAGTGAAATATATTTGAGAAAAATCTTTCAAAAACATCTTGGCACCACTCCCTTTAAACTTTTAACGGAAATACGGATGAAAAAAGCACGCGAGCTTGCCATGGAAAAAATCCCCGTAAAACTAATAGCGCGTGCTGTGGGATATGCAGATGTTTACCAGTTCAGCAGGGCGTACAAAAAGTATCACGGTCATAATCCCTCTGAAGCCGTGATGTGCTGAACAGTTGCGGAAAAAGTGATATAAACCTATATTTTGATTTTCATAAGGTAAATTCCGGTATCCGCCAATTTTATATTTTGATTGTTGCCGACATGAACTATAGTATAATACCATCACGGTAATATAACTATTGTGCGTCCAATCGGAGCGAAACAGACAATATCAATATCAACAGAGAAAATAACTGAAAAATGTAACAAAAACTGCCCCGTCCCCAAAATGTTCTTTTATTCACAACATCGGTGAGATTTCATTTTTAATTATATCATATAGCAAGTTATTGTCTGCACGTGAGAGCTCCACAAATCCACTCTGACTACAATCAACATCCATAATTATTTTATTATCCGCTTCGGATTTCAGCATTTTTTCAACACAAGTAGTGTAAAAATCTATAGTAGACTGCAAATCTCTTGTATGCTTGAAACATTTATCCAATATTTCATTTTCTAAAAAGAGTGATTCTTCTGGTAACAAAACAACATTCTCAGCATTATTTAAAGCCATCTGTTGTACTTTTAAATAAGCGCTTTCAATAATGTTTTTCACAAAATCATTTCCGAGGCATTGTGTTATAATTATACGTGCAACCGAATTACACAAATATTCTTCTTCATCAAAAAAATAATCAACATTTGTGTGTGGTGGAGTTCTTTTTGAATTCACAAAAAAATGAATACATTCATGTACCAAACTCCCAATCATGCCAATTTGAGATGTGTTGTTAGCAATAACAATTTCTTGACGAGTTTTATCATAATATCCACTTTTTCCAAACAATGTAGCAAATCTCACTCTACACCCAACCGATAAAACTAATAAATTAATCAATTCGCGAAAATTCGAAATATTATATGCAAAATACTCTTTTCCCAAATCAGATATTATACTTACTAATTCTAACGCACGTTCTTCAGAAATCAAACTCAAGCCTGTATTAGGAAAAAGATTTCTTTCAATCATATCATCAATAACTGAACTATGATCATTAGCCTCCAATAGTAAATAATATTTTCCCTCACTTTCATATATACCAACTATAAACATCCAATTTGCTGAAACATCTAAGGGGCCGTCAACACCTTGTCGCTCGATATATTCCATACATATTCGTTCAACCAAAACTCTATCCAACTCAATTCCGTCAACTATATTGCCGACCATCGTCCTAGGTGTGTATTCATTGAACTCCATTAACTCAATACCTTTCATATAAATTACAGTTATAGGTAGAATATAGAAACAAAAACCCCATCTTTCGATAGGATTTTTGTTCTGGCTCGCCCTACAGGACTCGAACCTGCAACCAACGGAATCGGAATCCGGTACTCTATCCAAATTGAGCTAAGGGCGAATATTATATTATTTTGTAAAATACACTTATAAAAATTTTTGTGTAATATCACCGGGGTATGCCCCGATGATATTACACGTTTTAATATTACTTTGCGTATTCCACTCTGCGGCTTTCGCGGATGAGGTTTACTTTTATCTGTCCGGGATATTCAAGCTCGCTTTCTATGCGCTTAACAATATCGCGGGCAAGAAAGACCATCTGATCCTCGTTCACCTCTTCGGGTTTAACCATTATGCGGATCTCGCGGCCTGCCTGAATGGCATAGCACTTATCAACACCCTCGAAATCTGTGGCGATCTCTTCAAGCTTCTGAAGACGCTTGATGTAGGATTCAAGATTTTCGCGGCGTGCACCGGGACGGGCTGCGGAAACTGCGTCTGCTGCCTGAACCAGCATTGCGATAACCGTCTGGGGTTCAACGTCACCGTGATGTGCTTCGAGTGCGTGAATAACATCGCGGTTTTCGTGGTATTTCTTGCATATATCAACACCGATCTGGACATGTGAACCTTCCACATCGTGTGTCATAGCCTTACCGATATCATGGAGAAGTCCCGCACGCTTTGCAAGCATGGGGTCAACACCAAGCTCTTCTGCCATCATGCCCGCAATATGCGAAACCTCGATGGAGTGGATAAGTACATTCTGACCGTAGCTTGTACGGTAGCGCAGACGTCCGAGAAGTTTTACAAGCTCGGGGTTAAGACCATGGATACCTGTTTCAAAGGTTGCCTGTTCACCCGACTGCTTGATGATATTTTCAACTTCCTTGCGGCTCTTTTCCACCATTTCTTCAATGTGAGCGGGGTGGATTCTTCCGTCGGAAATAAGTCTTTCAAGAGAAAGACGGGCAATTTCGCGGCGGACAGGATCGAAGCAGGAAATGGTTATTGCTTCGGGAGTGTCATCAATTATAAGGTCAACACCCGTAAGTGTTTCGATGGCACGGATATTTCTGCCTTCACGGCCGATGATTCTGCCCTTCATTTCGTCATTGGGCAGGTCAACTGCGGAAACGGTGGTTTCGGATACCTGATCCGAAGCGCAACGCTGAATGGCAAGTGAGATGATATTTCTCGCCTTTTCCTCGGCCTCTTCGCGGGTCTGCTGTTCGATCTCGGCTATCTTCATTGCCGCCTCGTGTTTAACCTCGGATTCTATCTGAGAAAGCAGATATTCTTTGGCTGTTTCGGCGGTAAAGCCGGAAATCTCTTCAAGCTTTGCGATCTGACGAGCCTTGATCTCCTCGGTTTCGGCGATCTTTTCTTCGTATTCCTTGAATTTCTGATTGAAGCTTTCTTCTTTTTTCTCGCAGGACTCTATTTTTTTGTCCAGCGTTTCTTCTTTTTGCTGCGCACGTTTTTCAAGACGTGCGATCTCGCTGCGGCGTTCTTTTGCTTCTTTCTCTGCCTCGTTTTTGTTGCGGAGAATTTCTTCTTTTGCTTCGATAAGCATTTCTTTCTTTTTGGTCTCGCCTGTCTTCAAAGCCTCATCGACAATGCGTTTAGCCTCATCCTCTGCGGACTTGATGGAAGCCTCGGCGATCTTCTTGCGGATAAGAAAACCGATAAGAATACCTATCAAAAGCGAACATACCGCTGCAATAACAACGATGATGAATTCTTTCAATCAAAGCACCTCCTTTGTTTTTTTGATTCTGATACCGCAATGCGGCTATAAAAAAACAGGTGCTTACGATACTCGCACATAAATATTAAATTGTATGAAAATAAGGTATATTCCAAGCACTTGCCGCAACGGACGCGGAAAATGCATTACAAATTGTTATTTGTATGGAGCAAAATAAGCACATGGCTTTTTATATATCATCTCGCATCATACACATATGCACAATACGATATGTTATATTGTATAACTTTATACCGCACGTGTCAAGAGCTTTCGATGCTCTTTATGTCAAAATTTATATTTTGTTTATTTTTTATACATCTTTTTCAGAGAAAAAAGGCTGTTTCAACAAATTCCTCTTTCGTTTCAAATTTCTCTTGATTTTTATTGTGTTTTGTGATATACTATTTTAGTAACATATTTGTCTGCGACGATGCGGACAAAGGTCACACTAACCGGGGACCCAGCGGAGCCCTGCACCTGCAATCCGCTAC
>JAFYUY010000071.1 GCA_017549405.1 Clostridia bacterium
GGTGCTATCGGTATTATCCTTGTGATGCTGTTAATGCTTATTATGTATCAGCTTCCCGGATTTATCTCTGTAATTGCTCTCCTTGCATATATTGCGATCACAGGTATTTGCATCGTGGCATTCAAGATTAACCTTTCTCTCCCCGGTATTGCAGGTATATTCCTCACTATCGGTATGGCGGTTGACGCAAACGTGATTATTTTCGAAAGAATCCGCGAAGAACTCAATGGCGGAAAGAGTGTTAAGGCGGCTGTTAAGTCAGGCTTCTCACGTGCATTTACCGCTATTATCGACTCCAACATCACCACAATTATTGCGGCTGTTGTTCTTTGGAGATTCGGAACAGGCGCTATTCAGGGCTTTGCTATCACATTGCTCCTCGGTGTAATAATCTCACTTATCACAGCACTCTTTATCACCAAGCTGCTGCTCAATGCGCTTGTTGGTATTGGTGTTACAAATATCAAACTGTTCGGCGCAAAGTATGCCGATAATAACTGATAGGGGGTAATGAAGATGAAATTCAATTTTAAATTTGTTCAGAATAAGAAGATTTTCTTCATTTTCACCGCAGTTTGTGTTATTATCGGACTTGCATCCATGATCTTCCGCGGTTTTTACTGGGATGTGGATTTTGCCGGTGGTACAGAAATCACATATACTGTAGATAACGAAGGTTTTGTTGCGGCAGATGAACTCGACACATTCGAAGAGATTGCAAGAGGCGTTGTTGGCGACAAGATAAACGTTGTTCAGCTTGCAGGTGCAAATGAAATTATCATCAAGTCCCTTGAACTTGACGAAACCGAAAGAGATGCGATCCGTACAGGTCTCGAAACTCACTACAGAGAAGCATACGGACTTCCCGCACTTGAAGTAGAAGAGCCCGAAACAGAAGCTACTGAAACAGAAACAACTGAAACAGAAGCTACTGAAACAGAAGCTACCGAAACAGAAGTTGCTGAAACAGAAGCAACTGAAACAGAAGCAACCGAAACAGAAGCTACTGAAACAGAAACAACTGAAACAGAAGCAACTGAAACAGAAGCAACCGAAACAGAAGCAACTGAAACAGAAGCAACTGAAACAGAAGCAACTGAAACAGAAGCAACTGAAACAGAAGCAACTGAAACAGAAACTGCTGAAACAGAAAAGGTTGAAACTATCGTTAAGATCGTAGGTTTTGACAGCGTAAGCGGTTCTGTAAGTAAGGATCTTCGTGATTCCGCTATTCTTTCTGCGGTTGTTGCCGTTATCCTCATGCTTGCGTATATCACTATCCGCTTCCAGTTCAGCTCCGCTCTTGCGGCAGTTGTGTGCCTTTGCCACGATGTGTTTATGATCCTTGCGGCATATTCCATTCTTCAGATTCCCATGAGCTCCAGCGTTATCGCGGTAATCCTTACCATTCTCGGTTATTCCATCAATGCAACGATCATTATCTTCGACCGTGTTCGTGAAAATGTAAGACTTGTTAAGAATGCAACATTTGCCGAAAAGGTAAATATCAGCATCAACCAGACTCTTATGCGTTCCATCAACACAACGATAACAACTCTCCTCACGATCGGCCTTATCTACCTTATGGGTGTTCAGACCATCAAGGAATTCTCGTTCCCGCTTATCGTTGGTATCGTTGCAGGTCTTTATTCTTCCGTTTGTCTTTCTGGTTCTCTCTGGACCATATTCAAGAGAAAGAACGAAAGAATCAAGTAATTCGTATTTTCAATCTTCCGGCGTGCCTTTGGCGCGCCGGAGGCTGCTTGTTTCGGGAAATTTCGATTTTTTTAAATAATTTTGCAAAAACTCTTGACAAACAGCACTTTTGGTGATATAATTAAGTCCTGACCTAAGAAAGTAGGTCGTGCCATGCACGCTAACGGCTTTGCCGCCTACCGAGGAAAGAAATGAGTATTTCACTTTTCGGGTTTTAATTGCCCGTGCCGCTTGCGGCTTATATTGTGTTTCTTGTTCTTTTCCGGTTACGCTTTTTGCGGTCCCAAAAAGAACTTTTTTTATTGGAGGTGAAATATTAAAATGCCGAGCGCAAAAATTCTTGAACAAAAGCAGCAGCTTGTTGCTGAACTCGCTGAATCTATGAAAAACGCTCAGAGCGGAGTTCTCGTTAACTACTGCGGTATCACCGTAGAAAAAGACACTGCTCTCAGAGCTGAGCTTCGTAAGAACAATGTAACTTACAAGGTCATCAAGAATACCTACATCAGAAAAGCAGCAGAAATCGCAGGTCTCTCCGGTTTCGAAGCAGCTCTCGAAGGTATGACAGCTATCGCTGTTTCCGATGATCCCATTGCTCCCGCTAAGGTTCTCAGCAAATTCGCTGATGACAACGAAAGCTTCGAAGTTAAGGCAGGCTTTATCGATGGCAGAGCTATCGACGTGAACGAAATCAATGCTCTTGCTGCGATTCCTTCCAGAGAAGGCCTTATCGCAAAGTTCCTCGGAAGCATCCAGTCTCCTTTGTACAACTTTGCTTATGCAATTCAGGCGATTGTCGACAAAGAAGGCGGAGCACCCGCAGAAGCAGCAGCAGAATAATTTTTCTGTTACCGTATTCTATTTTACCGGCATGTTTGCCGGAACATAACAGTCAGCACAGACTGACAAATTATTAATTAAATTTTTGGAGGTATATCACAATGGCATCTGAAAAGTCCATGAAGATTATTGAAGATCTTAAGTCTCTTACAATCCTTGAACTCGCTGACCTCGTAAAGGCAGTTGAAGAAGAATTCGGCGTATCCGCTGCTCCCGTAGCAGTAGCAGGCGTAGCAGCTCCCGCAGCAGCTGCTGAAGAAGAAAAGACAGAGTTCGACGTTGAACTCACATCTGCCGGCGACAGCAAGCTCGGCGTTATCAAGGCTGTTCGTGAAATCACAGGCCTTGGTCTTAAGGAAGCAAAGGACCTCGTTGAAGGCGCTCCTAAGATCCTCAAGGAAGGCGTTTCCAAGGAAGATGCAGAAGCAATCAAGGCTTCTCTCACCGCTGCAGGCGCTACAGTTACTATCAAGTAATTATTGTTCCGAATATAAGAAAACCGCTCCAATCGGGGCGGTTTTTGTTTGTTTAAAACATAGCAGATGTGCCGAATGGGCATTGAAAGCTATGTTTTTTTATTTTATCGGTTTTCAGGAAAATAGCTTGTGTCCCACAATTACCGCAACAGACGGATCGAAATAATCAGCAAGATTACTGCTAAATCCCGCAGCTTTCCAGGTCATGTCAAAGGTTATGTTTTCCGTATTGCTTAAAACAATGTAGGTTGTGTTTTTGGCGGCATTGTTAAGTCTGCCGCTGATTTCCAGTCTGTATTTGTAAGTATATCCCTCGCAAGCCCATTCTCCCGATAAGTTTTCATAGTGCAGTTTGGTAATTATAAATTCTTCGTTGTCATATTTTTCCTGTATGTCCTCAATGGCTGTTTCTACATATAGCGTTCTGTATGCCGGATAATGTATTATCGCCTCAGAGGTATCATATACACCGGACCGAATCTTTTCATATACTTCTTCTGTGGCAAATATTCTCACCATGCCGTCCATGTGGATTTCAACAGTTCCGCCGGATGTACCGTATAGATAGCTGTATCCCGTTCCAAAATTTGATTGCCCGTCCACAGAAGGGATTTCGCTTGCGTGTACTGCGGATGTTATTATACCGTCTGCATTTGCGTTCCACGAAGTATATATCTTTACAATTCCGGTATCACGATAAAGGACCCCATTTATCATTACCATGGATATCGTTTTCTGGCTCGAACGGTGGTCGTTTATAAATTCTTCAATACCGCTGTCGTTGCGTATTTCTATTCTGGTTTCAATGTCATTTGCTAATGCGAGGTATATATACATTGGCTCGCTTTCAGGTCCGGATCCACCTATCCAAAGTTCAAAGGTGTCGTCGATCCTGTAAACTCTTATATATAAACCCGAACCCGTTTCCACATAATTATATTGCTCGAAATCAGACCAGGTCAAAGCACCTGCTTTTTTTGAGAGTGTGACCACGTCATTTAATGTAAGCGTAGGCTTTGCATATGTAACATCATTTCTTGTGCAAATACGGCTGACGTAATCTTTAAAATCTTCGTCATTCACAACATAACGGTTCCCATTATGTGTTATATCAACAACTGCGTTTTCGGAAAGCGAATAACTGCTTATTATTATGTGTTCATCGTTTTGCATAAGCGCATTGATTTTATAAGCAGGTGTAAGCCCGGAATATCTGTCGCTGCGTTTTGAGTTCTTTATTCCAGAAAGCCGCGAAGCAAGCTCGTCGATCTGAGCGCGATTCATATTTGCAGTCACGGCGCTTGAGGTGTTTCTTGTATCAATACAACTTGCCGAAACTATAATATCTGTTTCCGTGTCAAAGTGAAATGCAACGGGATCTGTCAGAAAGCAAAATGCGACGGCTGCACAGATAATAAATGCCGAAATTACTATCCAGAAGGAAGGCTTTTTATAATGCAATACAGATCTTATTCTTGCTTTCACTCCTATCTCTCCGAATGCAAGTGGGCAGGCAGCTATCATTCGGCGGTTTATACTGCAAGCCAAAAGAGTCTGAGTATAGTCGGCTCTCTCATTGCAGTTAAGCTTCTTTATAACCTTTTCGTCACACGCAAGTTCGATGTCGCGACAAAGTAATACATAAGCCAACCACATAAGAGGATTAAACCAGTGGATAGTCAGAATGGCAAACCCCATGGGTTTCCAAAGGTGGTCCATTCGACTAAGGTGCGCCAGTTCGTGTGCAATAATGTATTCTGCGTCCGATGCCATAGTAAAAGGCATATATATTCGAGGTTTGATAATGCCAAGCACAAACGGAGAAACTACGTTTTCGGTCAGAAAAATGTTGTCTTTGTAGCGTACAGCAGTTCTGACTTTGCGGCGGAGTTTTGCGTAACTGATAACTGAATAAATAAGCATTAAGGCAATGCCGAGGATCCATAAGTTTTCAAAGATCCCGACGGTGATCTGCAACGGGTTGATACTTGCTCCGTCTGCCGGAGTGTTGGAATGAATTATTTGAGGGTTGACGGTTTTATTGATAATATCGATCCCGCTGTGGATAGTTGGCGCCATGTTTGTTTCGATGTTCAGCGGAATTGTTTCAGCACTCGGAATAAGGCTGAAGGTGCTCTCGAAAGAAAATGGGCATACAAGCCTGAATGCGACAACGCCCCAAAGAGCAACTCTTATCCATTTAGGTGTTTTCTTAAGAAAAAGGCGAAGTATAATAACGGCTAAAATAAGCCAGCTTGCCGTAATACTTGCGTTAACTGTTTTTAAAAATAGTATGTTCAATGCGATTCTCCTCTCCTTATGCGGTCTATCATTTGCTGAATCTCGTCAAGGTCATCCTCGGATACATTCTGGCGTTTGGTAAAAGCCGCAATAAAAGCGGGCAGAGAACCCTCAAATTTGTTTTCGACCAGTTCATTGATCTCATATGCCTGAGCCTGATCCTTTGATACGATAGAAGTTACCGTTCCGTTTTCGTTTTTCAGCACCCCGCGTTCGGCAAGACGCTTGATAACGGTATAGGTCGTGGTTCTTTTCCAACCAAGCTGCTCGTGGCATAGCTTTACAAGCTGCACCGCTGTGATAGGTTCATGTTCCCACATAATCAGACAAAATCTATATTCGCTTTCGTGAATTTTTGGAAAATCCATAATATTACCTCCTGATTGTCTAATACATTAGACTGCAAATATAGTCTACTGCATTAGACAACAAAAGTCAATAGAATTCATAAATTTGTTACAAATCAAAAAGGACTTGTGTTGTTTTAAACACAAGTCCTGATGATATTAGGCATAATTTTTGTAATCGTGCGGTTAATTACATTTCAAGGTTCTGAGATGTTCCTTTTGCTCTTTTGTGATCCGATAGCTTTCCACGGCTTTTTGGATAGCCTTATTTCTGCACCATGGTGTAAGCTTATCCGTTCTTATGTATTCCAGCGCCTTTTCATACTGTAAAGCAAGAGCGGTGGCAAAAAACCACGCTATCATCATATTGATATAATATTCATCCGTGCGCAGGGCGCTCACAAGGCTCATTGAGGCATCGCAATGGGCTTCGTCAAGGAAATGTGTCATAAGACATTTGATGCCGAATCTTGCGGTGTAAACGCTCTCAGAGGATATCCACATCGGGATGATTTTCCACAGTGCATTTTTGTTTTGCATAAGTACTTTGGGGTTCATGCAATCGCAAGTTGCCCAGTTATCAACATGGGGAAGGAAGGCATTTAAAAGTGTTATGCAGTTGTCAAAGTTTTTTTCCTGCTCTATAATGAATGCGTGAAGATTGTTTTCTTCGTAATACTTGTGCGGCAACGCATTTAAAAAAATTGTGCAGGTTTCCGGTTTGCTTTTCAAAAGCTCCTTTGCATATTTGCGAAGTATCGGGGTTCTTATTCCTATAATTCTGTCTTTATCTACAGTGGGCATGAGCTTTGAATGAAAATCCCGATACGATAAGTCCTGCATTGACAGCAGATCACTGCGTATTTTTGAAATACAGTCTGTTAGCATTTAAAACTCCTTAACGTTTAGAGTTTTTTAACGTACAACAGTTTAAAACATCGTAGGATTTGCAAAAATCATACGGAGATATCCCCGCATTTGTCATGTGAAGAAAAAGCTCTGCGCAGGCGCGGCTGTCAGATGCCGCATTGTGATGCGAAAGGTCGATTCCAAGGTATCCGCAAAGTGTATCCAACTTGTGATTTTGCAGCTGCGGAAAGCATTTTCGTGCCATGCGGCAGGTGCAGACATATTCAAAGCAGCGGGGGTGGGGGAGTCCGTAATCGCGGATGCATTTGCTGAGCACGCTCATATCGAAAGGAGCATTGTGGGCAACGAGGGTTCCTGTGGAAAACAGATTTCCGATTTCGTTCCATAAAGCTTCAAAACCGCAGCTATGACAAACAGTTTCGGGTGTTATCCCCGTAAGCATCATGTTAAAAGTGTCAAAATATGTGCCGGGATTTACAGTATAATAAATATCGTCACAAATTTCGCCGTCATCAATAACAGTAATTCCGATTGAGCACATCCGTGAATTTTCGTGGTTTGGTGTTTCCACATCAAAAACTATAAATCTTTCTGTCATTTTAAATAATCACTTTTTCTTTGTAATAAATTTTATTAAATTGCCTATTGCATGAAACCTGTTGCCGTTGAACAACAGAATCACAAGTGCGATGAGATAAGAAATTGCTGCCACAACGACAAACCATATGGCGGTTATGTGAGGGGGATTTGATTTGATTCGCAGAAAGAAGTACGGACCGTACCATTTGCCGATCATATTCATATAAATGCTCACTAACCCATAAATGTACGTGGGAATAAGTGCCGGGTGGCAAGCTTTCATGGGGAGCCTCGGGTATTTGTCAAATAGGATAAATGGAATTGCGGTGAAAAGGGGGCACAGCAAATGGACAAACTTCATCTCGCGCCAGACAAAAGCAAAAAAATATCCGTTTTCGCCATATGCAGGGGCGAGAATTGTAAGCACTACAAAAAAGGTTATACCCACGCAAACCGATGCCGAAAGCTTTATGTATTTTACCGCTGTGTGGAGAAAATAATTTCCCGTAATAAGTTCTTTTATTGTAAATACTGCATGCAGAATACATGCCGCCGCAGCAAAAACATTGCTTAAATTGGTGTAATAAATGAAGGTGTCGACACCGTAGGTATCACAAGTCAGTACTACACCCAGGATGCCGCATATGGCGGCAAGAACATCGAAAATCACAGAAAAAACAGCGTTTTTTGCGGTATCCACCGAACTGTATATATCTTTCATCATTTTACCTTCTGTCAATTTTGTATACAATTAAATTATACAAAAAAAGTCGCATTTTGTCAATCGCACGGCACAAAAAACGGCATTCCGTTTGTTTCGGAATGCCGAGATTATTACGCTTTGCCCTTTGCTCCTCCCAAGGATACGCCCGAGAGAATATTTGTATCAAAAGAAAAGTTGAGTTTTTCTTCTTCACGCTCGCGCTTGAGCGCAAGACGGATGAGTTCATCGAGCAGATCGGGGTATTTAAGACCCGTAGCCTCCCAAAGATAGAACGAAAGTGAACCGGGAATGGTGTTTATTTCGTTTATATAAATTTCGTCCGTGTCTTTATCCACGAGGAAGTCCACACGGGAAACACCCGAGCATCCCAACGACATGAAAGCACCCACCGCATATTCCTGAACTTTTATTTTCATTTCATCGGATATGGGCGCGGGAAGAAGCCTTTTTGTGTCTGCCATGCCGGCGCTCTTGGAGCCGCCCTTGCTGCCCTTACCACCGCTCAGGTATTTATCGGCATAGCTCAGTATTTCGTCGTGATTTATGGGTTCTTCACACTCGGAAGCTTTTGCACCGTCTTTATCACCAAGAACGGAGCAGTTGATTTCGCGCATGTTGATAACCGCATTTTCAACCAACACTCTGTCTGCGAATTCAAAGGCATATTCAAGTGCATCAACAAGTGCTTCTTTGTCGGATGCTTTTTTGATTCCGACGCTTGAACCTAAGTTTACGGGTTTTACAATTACGGGATAGCGTGTCTGAGCTTCTATTTTTCCAATCACTTTTTCCGTGCCAAGCTGATATTCTCGGCGGCTGAAAACAACGCAGTCAAGTACGGGGAGTCCTGCTGCTTTCATGATCATTTTTGCCGCGTATTTATCCATTCCGAGGGCAGACGAAAGAATGTCACATCCCGCATAGGGGCAGGATATTGAATGGAGAAATCCCGAAAGAGTGCCGTCTTCCACGTTTGTTCCGTGAACTACCGGGAGAGCCACATCAATGGTATCCAAAATGTTTTTTGCAAATGTTTTTGCGGGATATCTGACAATATTTATCTTGCCACCATCGTTAACGAGGGTGACCCTTGTGCTTTCTTTAAGCAGCGCATTTATATCACCGGAAAAGGATGAGATTTCCGAAAGCTTATCGCCGACATACATTTCTCCTTTTTTGCTTATGTATATTGCGATGGGGCGGTATTTTTCCTGATCGAGATTCCGGTATGCCTGAAGTCCCGATATCACAGAAACTTCGTGTTCAACACTTTTGCCACCGAAGAGAACTCCCACATTTACTTTGAGTGCCATAAAAAATCTCCTATTTGTTGTATTAAAAATTGTCGGGCAGATCGTTTTCTATAAGGATCACATTGCGTTTTTCACAAGGCAGGGTCTTTGCGGTATTGATAGCATCCTCGACCTTTTCAAACACGCTGAGATGCGACATATCAAAACCTGCTTTTTCCGCACCTTCTTTTATGGGGCGGGTCTGCTTTTCACCCACAAGGAATATCTTGTCACATATACTTGCGGCATATACTCCAAGTTCGCGGTTAAGCTCATCCTGCTTTTCGCCAAGCTCTATCATGCCGGGGGTGATTATTATTTTTTGTCCGTCAAAGCCCGATAACACGTCAAGGGCGGCTTTTGAACCGCTGGGATTTGAGTTGAAGGAATCGTCTATAATAACAAACCCGTTACCACGGATAAGCGAAAGTCTGTGTGGGGCGCCTTCTATGCGACGGGCACCGAGAATCAGACTGTCGGTATCCACACCGAGAGTTTTGGCAACTGCCACACAACCCAGAATGTTGAGAACACTGTGACGGCCAAGAAGCTTTGCGGAAAGGGAAAAGCTTTCCCCGCGACCGTTAACATCGAAGGATGTGCCCAATTCCGAAACAGCTCTGACATTTGCACTGAAGTCAGAAAGTGCGGTGTTGTCTATGCCGTAATATATTGCTTTGGAAGAAAGGTCTTTTTTAGCTGCGATGTATTCATTGTCGGCATTGAGGAAAATGATGCCGTCATCGGGTAGCGCATCGCACAGCTCAAACTTGGTTTTAATAATGTTTTCAATGCTGCCGAAGGTTTCAAGATGACATGGTCCGATAGAGGTTATGATACCGTATTTTGGCTTTACTATATCACATATTTCCTTTATTTCGCCAACACTTCTCGCTCCCATTTCGCAAATGAAAATGTCGTGTGCTGCGGTCAGGTTTTCGCGGATGACTTTTACTACCCCCATTGTGGTGTTGTAGCTTGCGGGAGTCATGAGCACGTTGTATTTTTCGGAAAGAAGCCTTTCAAGAATATATTTTGTTCCTGTTTTTCCGTAGCTTCCCGTAATTCCAATGACCGTAAGTCTTGGGAGGGATGCTATCTTTTTTTTCGCTTCGTTGATGTAATGAAGCCTCACGGCATTTTCCGCAGGTCGGTTTATGATATTTGCCGCAAGCATAAGGTATGACGGTATGATAAGTGCCGCCTGGCAGATATAGACAGATGACACAAGTGATAATATTGCAAGAACAGCGTACAGCAAAAAGCACGTGAGATAAAGTCTTTTAACGCGTGCCGTGCAAACCAGAGGCTTTTTTGCCTTTTTGGGAAGGTTTGCCATCAAGAACAAAATGTTTGGAACGCAAGCGGCAAGAAGCGCAATGTTTCCGGGAATAAAGCTGATCAAAAGGCTTGCTGCGGGCAGAAGCGATATCAGCATCAACTGCTTGAAATTGCTCTTTATCCAGTCCTTGTGGAAGGTGTATTTGTATGCATTAAGCTGAAACATATGGATGCGGTTTGTGAGTGCAAATCCGAAGGCGCACACACTTGATGCAATATATATCAGACTGAAAATTTCTTTGTACATAGTTCTCCTTTTTAGTTTACATTAAGAAAAGAATAAAGTACATTGCGGGTAAGTGCGGGATCTGAAAGAAATGAAAAATGACCGCCGCCCTTAATGATCACAAGTCCACTGTCGGGTATCTTTTCTTTCATGGTCTGTGCCTGATACATGGGAGTATCGGTATCATTTTCGCCCCAGATAAGAAGTGTTGGGGAGGAAATTTCAGGAAGACACTCCGAAAGGTCTTCGTTTATAACAGATACCATGCTTTTTCTCATTACGGGCGATGCCGCAGCATAGTCTGCCGAGCCGTTTTTCTTGCGGAGATTTTCTATATATGAGGGAGCAAGCCGCGACAACAGCCCGGTACCGAATATTTTTTTTGCGATCTTGAATTTTGCTATCTTCCATTTTTGCGAAAGGCTTTTTTTGCGTATGAGCCCTGCACTGTCAAACAGGATTATTTTTGGAACCTCAAGAACACATTTTTCGGATGAAACAAGCTTTATTATGGTGCGGCCGCCGTGGGAATGACCTATAAGTATTGCTTTTTTAATGTCGAGTTTTTCGCAGAAGCTTTGCACGAATTCAGCATAGTTTTCAGCGGTATATGGAAAAGATGGTTCTTGTGAGCCGCCAAACCCCGGCATATCGGGCGCTACCACACGGAAATACGGCGTGAGCATATTGATAATGCAACGGTAAGTTGAACCGCGGGCACCCCAGCCGTGGAGCAAAAGGATCGTATCTCCCGCACCTTCGTCTATGTATTCAATATTTAATCTTTCACCGCATACGTCAAGAAGCATATTTTTATCCTTTTCATAAAAAACTGTTACATTATAGTATAAGATTTTTTTGGCAAAATGTCAAGGAATTAAGGGAAATATTGTGTTAATAAAAATCTTTAAAAAAGTTTTAAAGGGCAAAAATGCGAGTTTCATAAAACACGAAAATTTTTCGTGAATGAAACTATTGACTATGGGTGCGCACGGGAATATAATTAAATAATAACAGAGCGTTCAAATTGTCACCCGCTGAACGATAAGTTTCGGAAAAGGAGAAAAAATATGTTTGATCTCAGACTTACTAATATCTACCAGCAGAAAGAAAATGCCCAAAAGCTTATAAAGGCTATTCTTGACAACCCGGGAAGTTGCGATAACGTCTGGCTTTGCAGTCTTTACGGTTTCCCGCCTTATAAATCGGTTCAGGATGCCGTAGAGCATATGAAAGAAGTTAAAAAAATGTATTGTGATGCGGGAATTTCAGTTTCTCTTCAAATATCAAATACTCTCGGTCATAGTGCGGGGCATATGAATTCCTACGACTATTCGGGTCTTATTTTTGAAAACACTCCCGTTGAAAGAATGGTGGGGGAATATGGTGAGGTTTCCGACGGATGCTATTGCCCCAGGGGAGAGTTTTTCAGAAACTACATATATGAAACAACAAAGAAGTACGCAGAGATAGAACCTCTTTATGTGTGGGTAGATGACGATCTTCGCATATATAATCATGCTCCCGTAAACCACGGATGCTTTTGTGAAAATTGTGTTGAAGCGTTCAACAAAAAGCACAACACAAACTACACGCGCGAATCCATAGTCCATGAGATAAACCGCGGAGATGTGAGGGTGCGCGAGGCTTACATTGAGCACAACCGCGAAGCAATAGCGGGACTTACTTCCACTATAGCAAGGGCAGTGCATGAGGTTTCGCCAAATTCCCGTATGGCATATCAGTCAAGTCGTACCAACAGTTTCCTTGGCGCAGATTTTGACTGTATTTTCCGCCCGATGTATGAAGAAAGCGGAAAAAAGCCTGTTGGTTACCGTCCGGGAGGAGGTTTTTATGAAGACAGCTCACCTCGCGGAATGATACAAAAAGCTCTGCATCTTGACTGCGCAATCGCTTGCGTTCCCGATTATGTGGAGGATATATGCCCCGAGGTTGAAAGTCTTCCAAATGTTTTCTTTGGCAAAAGTTTTGAGGGCAACGCAAAAGAAGCAACTCTTTACCTTGCATACGGTTGCAACAGTCTTTCATTTGCTGCGGTAAACGGAAAAGACGAGCCGATCGAATATGAAGATCGCCTGCTTTCACAATTTTCAAAATACAGCGGTTTCTGGAAAAAGCTTATTTCACATAACAAGGGTTCAAAATGCGGCGGTGTGGGTCTTTACATTTCGCCCGAATCGTATAAAAGAAAGATAGGAGAAAATGAAAAGGATTTTGCCTGGGATAACATCAGATTCCTTTATGACCGCCTTGAACTTGTATCCATCGGTCTTCCGGTGACCAATAATTATAATAACTGCCCCGTGATACTTCTTTATCCGGAAGCTTGTCCGTCCCTTACCGAAACAGATGTTAAATATCTCACATCCATGCCGGTCATCTGCGATGGTGAAGCACTCAGCATTCTTTATGAAATGGGTTACGGAAAATATTTCGGAGCCGATGCCCGTAAAGCAGATCACCGCTCGCTGAAAGAAAGATTTACAAAGCACCCGATAAACGGTGATAATGCCGGCGGAGCATGGCGGGCAAGTATGTTCCACCACGGCGGAACCAATCCCGCATATATTATAAGCGATAAAGACGGAAAAACCGAAGCTTTCGGAGAAGGTTTCGATTTGCTGAGCGCTGAGGAATACGGATGTGTGAATGCGGTCGTTAATACATATGATGACAACGGAATCCGGGCAGCAAAGTGGGCGGTATTCGGATACAGCCTTTATGTTCCCGTTACATGCTCGGCAAAAAGAGATCAGATAATAAATGCGGCAGATTATATTTGCAATAACAGTCTTCCCGCAAAGCTTTTGAGCCACGAGCAGGCAGCGGTCATACCGCGTGTTAATAAAGACGGAAAGACCGTAAGCGTTTCTATCCAGAGTATTACCATCGGTGAAAGCGACAAACTTTCTGTTCTGATCCGCAATCCCGTCGGAGAAAAGTTCTCATATATGAGCGGAAGAAAGCAGCATACCGCAGTGTCATACAAAAAGACCGAAGATGGTTACATCGTTGAATTGCCGCGCATTGACCCGTATGAACTGATAACTGTGTTCTGCGAATAAAAATTTATATCGCTGATATTGATTCGCCCCGTTTTTCGGGGCGATTTTTTAAAAGATTATATAAATATGGTATTGACTGTTGTGAATATATTTGGTATAATTATAAAGTTTAGAAATAATATATTTTGAACGGAGTATATGTTATGAAAATGAAAAAAGTGTTATTTACTGCAGTGGCTGCTGCCGCTGTTTGCACTGTAACAGCCGGAATGGCTGTTTTTGCAGACGGAACTGTTTATATTTCTTCTTTGGGCAATAACCTTAATGACGGCAAGTCTCCTTCAACGCCTCTTTCCTCTTTTTCTGCAGCATACAGCGCACTTCCCGACGGCGGAGAAATAGTGCTTCTTGAAAACAAGTCTTATACTGCACCATCAACAAGCGGTGCTGAATATACCATAAAGGGCAATACTGCGGATATTACTCTCACATTGCCCTCTGAATTCATTCTTTCGAGCGATACGGCATTTGAATCTATCACGCTCACAGGTGTTTCTACAATCTATGCCAACGGTTTTGACCTTACGGTTGAGAGCAATGTTACGGCATCTTCCCGTCTTAATGTTTACGGCGGTGCAAAAAATGCCGATGTGGCCGGCGATACAAACATAGTTCTGCTTGGCGGCAAATACAACAAAGTGTATGGCGGAGGATACAACGGCAAGGTTAGTGGCAGCACAAATGTTACCCTTGGCGGAAAAGCCAACGAGGGCGAGGGCATTGATGACAGCAACACTTCCACTCTTTCTCCCTGCTGGGTGTATGGCGGCGGTAACAACGGCGCGGTGGAAGGCAAAACAAATGTTACCCTCGACGGCAATGCCGTGGCACAGTATATCTCTGGTGCAGGAACATCGGCCGGCGGCACCGCAACAGATACAAATATATTTATCCGTGGTGGTAAAGTTATGAATGTTTACGGCGGTTCCATAGGTGTTGCACTTCCTGCGGGAACTACTACTCACATAACTATGACTGGTGGAGTTGCCGAAGCACTTTTCGGTGCGTGCAACGGAGTTTCCCTTACCGGTCACACATTTATCGACCTTCAGGGCGGAGAAGTAACAAGACGTGTGTATGCGGGGTGCTATAATGACGCATCAAGAAGCGGTTTGTCGGTAAGTTACAGCACAGATTATTATGTAAACGGTACCACCGCTCTTATAATCCGTCCCACTTCTAAGGTGAACACCAAGAACGGACTCAGCGATACTTCAAACGTTGGAGTGTTCTGCGGAAGCCGCACAAAGTCTCAGCACGATGCGGAACAGAATACCGTTATCTTTGCCGACGGATGCTATTCCTCCAAAAAATCTGTGCTTGGCGAGAAAGGTGATTATTCGTTTATTACCGGCAACTATTTCAAGAGTTTTGAAGATTACACAGTAAATGCAACTGCCGGCGGTAATGTTTACGGCACCACCACGGCGGGGACGGTAAAGATAGTTCCCAACAAGGGATATTACGGAAAGATAGGCTCCGCAAATTACGGTAATACCACAGCGTCCATTTCCGCGGGCACTACCCAGGTAAGCTTTGCGGTGGATTTTGCGGTAAGCGGACTTTCCGCACAGCTTTCCGACAGCGGAGCGGTTGTGAACGCGAGTATTACAGCTGTGAATGCACTTAACAAGAGTAACCCAAAGGTTATTTACGCGGTATATAATGCAGAAGGTGTTCTTGAAGCCAAAGCCATTGTTGCGGCTTCCACGAACTCTTCAGCTTCGCAGACACTTGGCTTTACACCTGTTACCGGTCAGACTTATACAGTAAAAGCGTTTATATGGAGTTCTGATCTTAACGCACTTGTAAATGCGGCAACCGTTACCGTTACAAAATAATCTATTATAACAGTAAAATGAAACGTACAGCTTAAGAAATTTTGCTGTACGTTTTTCTTTATTCAGGATGGTACCAACATAAATGAGTTTGCGGAGCAAAACTCAATATCCGTTAAACATCTTTAAAGTTTATTGCCGACACAAACATCATATACGGCATAACAAAAACACATTCCCAAAATGCAGGAATGTGTTTTTATAGTATTAAAATTCAGCTTCTTTTAAGTAATGTTGCCATAAAGCCGTTTCCAACGCCTGCGGCATTGGCATCGTCGGTGTCTATGTGCATTTCAAGGCGGAAGTCCTTGTGAACGCGGATCTGAACGTCATAGAAAAGGCTTCTGCGCTCTCCGCAGATCTCAACGTCTGCATATTCGCCGTCTTTAACACCGAAGGCTTTGCCTTCTTCCTCGCTCATGTGGATGTGGCGGTTTGCTATGATGCATCCTTCCGTAAGATTAACAACACCCTTGGGGCCGATAATGGTAACGGGGGAGGAGCCTGCAATATCGCCCGATTCACGCACGGGGGGCTTTACCTTGAGAACATAACTGTCTGTTCTTGAGATCTCGACCTGGGAAGCTTTGCGCGCGGGACCAAGTACTCGCACACCCTCAATAGCTCTCATGGAAGGACCAATGATTGTGAGCTGTTCCTTGCAGGCAAACTGACCGGGCTGGGAAAGGTCCTTTATGGGAGTAAGTTCATATCCCTTGCCGAAAAGGATGTCAATATGCTCGCGGGAGAGGTGGATGTGACGGTTGGAAATTCCGATGGGAATATCTCCTTTGCCGCTGCACACAACTCTGTCTGTCTTTTTAAGGCTGTTGATAACTTTGTCAACTATGACCTGTAATTCTTTATCAGTGTACTGCATAATAACCTCCGTATCAGATAATGCGGAAGGAATCCGCCATAACGCATCTGCGTTTTCTTGTGAAAGATTTTGCGGAAGTGATTCCTTCACCTGTGGGGCCTGCTATTGTAAAGGTGGTGTGACCTTCGCCACCGAAACCTATGCCCGCATAAGAGGGCGCATTTTTAACAAATATGGTGGTTTCAACCGCTTTTGCAAATCTGGAAAGATTGTCTATATTCTTGGAGTGCATGTGAGCGGTGTGGCGGTTGCCGTGTTCTGCCTTAACGGCAAGATCTATGGCTTCATCAATGTTATTTACGCGTACTATGGGGAGAATGGGCATCATAAGCTCATGCTGAACAAAATCGTGATTAAAGTCTGTTTCGCAGATAATGCAACGGACATCCTTCGGAGCCTTAACACCGATCTTTTCAAGGAGAACGGTTGCATCTCTTCCAACGCAGTCGCGGCTTACAGTCTTAACTGTTTTGCCTGCCTTGTTGGTCTTTTCTTCCAGAACGATGCCTGCAAGCTTGTCTGCCTGAGGCTTTGTTATCTTGTATGCGCCATTCTTTACCATTTCGGATATGAGTCTGTCTGCAATGTTGCGGAATGCAAAAACTTCTTTTTCTGCGATGCAGGGGAGGTTGTTGTCAAAAGTGCATCCGTCGATAATGTCCTTGCCGGCCTTTGCGATATCTGCTGTGTCGTCAACGATAACGGGCGGATTGCCTGCGCCTGCGCCTATTGCCTTTTTGCCGGATGAAAGAACTGCTTTAACAACGCCGGGACCGCCTGTGCAAACAAGAAGACGGATCTTGGGATGTGTCTGCATTACATTTGCGCTGTCGAGGGTGGGCTTGTCCATTGAGCATACGAGAACCTCGGGACCGCCCGCATTTGCGCAAGCTCGGTTTACAAGGTCAACTGCATAGTTGGAAACGCATATTGCATTGGGATGGGGGTTGAAAACAACACCGTTGCCCGCAGCGATCATTCCAATGGAATTGCATATAACTGTTTCGGAAGGATTGGTGCTGGGGGTTATTGCGCCAACAACTCCGAAGGGAGCCATTTCTGTAAGAGTAAGACCCGAATCACCTGTTTTTGCTTCGGAAACGATATCTTCCGTGCCGGGGGTCTTGTCGGCAACGAGAATGTGCTTGAGACGTTTGTGCTCAACCTTTCCCATGCCGGTTTCTTCAACACCCATCTTAGCCATAATGGGAGCTTCTTCTCTGGTGAGACGGCGTATTTCTGTGATGATCTTCTCGCGCTGTTCAACTGTCATGGAGCGAATTGCGCGGTAACCTGCATCTGCAGCATCGATCGCTTCGTTCATATCGGAATATATTCCGATAAGCTTTCTGCCGCCGTATGTGGTTGAAGTGTATGGTGCGTTGTTGTTGGCGGAGGCTGCAGCTTTCGGTGCTTCTTCCGCTTTGACAATGTTTTCAACTATCTTTCTGATTTCAGCTTCGGTATAAGTTGCCATAAAAGTTTACTCCTGTTCATGTAACATCCGTATTTGTATCCCTTATGCAGCTGCTTAATTTGTATGCATTTGAACATATCGGGAAACAATTATACATTATATATATTATAAAACATTTCATTATATAGAATACCGCATTATTACATTTTTGTCAATAGCTTTTTGGCATTTTCCGTTCGTTAAAAAATAAACTTTTAGTGGGCGGGTTGTGGGCATGATGAAGGTTTGATGTTGTTAAAGCCCTCTCAAGGTTCGAGTCCCTTGATTATATATACTCACACAAACAAAAAAGGACACCCATACGGGTATCCTTTTTTTATGGCGCGCTGCAAGGGACAAACTTGCAAAGCAAGTTTCCTGCTCGGCACAAGTGCCTTCGCACCTTGCACCTAAAAACAGCCATTCAGGCTGTTTTCTTCACGGCGTAAGCCCCCTCGGTGTTTGAGTCCCTGCAGATAAATGCGCACAAAAAAGGATACCCATAGGGTGTCTTTTTGTTATGTCAAAGCTTGCAGGATATTATTCGAACAATACGCCGGCAGCCTTGAGAGTTTTTTGAAGCTCTTTAACATCAAGAGTGGTCGCATCAAGATTGTTTTTGACACACATGGCCGCCGCTGTTCCCGCAACCTCGCCGGTAAAAGCAGCAACCGGAATGACTCTTGTTATGTTCCAGCCTTCACCCTTTGCACTGATTATTCTGCCTGCAGCATAAAGGTTCGGGACGGCTTTGTTGTAAAGTGTTGTGTATGGAAGCTGGAAACGTCTGCCTGCCTTGCGAAAATCACAGAACGAGCCGACAGAATTTTCGGGCTTGATATCATCTTCGTTGCCCAGAAATTCCGATTCACCGATAATGCGACGGATCATACGGTATTGAGGCATACCCGGCAAGGTCATGATTTCACGGCTTTCTTTGTCTTCTGTCTTGAGTCGTTCAAGCAAAGTTGTTGCTCCCAAGGTCATATATTCCGTGACATCCTCAGCGGTGGTGCCGTGCAAATGCTTTAATCTATCGGGAAGGCCTTCGCCGTCCCAGCTGCTGCGAACATAACGGCTTTCACGGGCGGCACAAAAATCCCCGGTTTCGGACAACTTGTCGGCATCTTCCTTGGTCATTTCATGCACAAGATACGAGAAAATATTTTCGCCTTCCTCGGTGGGAATGCCTGCACGATGACAGATTGCGGCAGTGCCGGTGGCATCAATAACCATTTTTGCAGGGTAAAATTCTCTTCCCGCAACAGTTTCGACAATAATTCCCTTGATACTTCCGTTTTCCATTTCGGGATATGTTGCCAATGCGTCAAAGAGCAGATTTACATTATTTTGTGCAAGATAATCTATCATGGCAACAGAAAAAATGTTTGGTGAAAAGCGTGTTGCAAAACGGTCATAATGAATATGGTGAATACCTTGACCACCCCATTTTTTCGGCAGGTTTTCGAATCCGTATTTGATGGAAAGCCAGAGCAGTTCTTCAGCAATGCCCGAAATCACCTGTTTGCCTTCGCCGTCACAAAGCGGTTCATACCAATTTATCAGACCGAGGGTGGCAAGACCTCCCAGCATGCAAGATTTTTCCAGAAGCAGAGTCTTTGCTCCGTTGCGGGATGCCGCAACCGCTGCCGCAACACCGGCACATCCGCCGCCAACTACGATTACATCATAGCTTGTTTTTTGTATAACCTTGATATCCATATTTATCTCCTTTGATTAAAACGACAAAGCTTATATATACATATTGTACATTATATAGCAAAGCTGATTGAAAGTCAAGGGAAGGAGAGCTATTTATATTTACTTCCGACAAAACATCCGAAAGTTTGAGACCCCCTCGGTGTTCGAGTCCCTGCAGATAAATGCGCACAAAAAAAGGACACCCACACGGGTATCCTTCTTTTATGGCGCGCTGCAAGGGACTCGAACCCCTGACCTTTTGGTTCGTAGCCAAA
>JAFYUY010000010.1 GCA_017549405.1 Clostridia bacterium
ACGGCCACACCTATCATGTGTATGATAATGATATGACATGGATGGATGCAAAGGCTTACTGCGAACGTATAGGCGGTCACCTTGTAACCATCACTTCCCAAGAGGAAAATGACATTGTGGCGGGAATCCTTGTGGGTGATTATTACTTCATAGGTGCAACAGATGAGGCGCAGGAAGGTACGTGGCAGTGGGAAAACGGTGAAAGCTGGTCTTATTCGGGCTGGGACAGAGGAGAACCCAATAACGGCGACGGAAATCAGAATCATGCCGCAATGTACGGTCACGGTAACTACGACGGACGTCTTGGTGTTTGGGACGATGCATGGGGAACCGATTCCCATGGTTTTGTGTGCGAGTTTGACAGTTTGTTGGAAGACGGAACCGGTGAAACCGGCCATACCCATACTTTTACCGAAGAAATAATACATCAGCCCACATGTACGGCAGGAGGTTCAAAACGCTTTACCTGTTCCGTTTGTCAGTATAGCTTTGTGCAGGAAACAGATCCCCTTGGACACAGTATGCCCGAGGAATGGACAGAAGAAATTCATCCCACAGTATTTGCGCAGGGACTTAATGTAAAACGCTGTGCGAACTGCGATCATAAAGAAACCGAGATCATTCCGCAAATATACATAGATATTACGCAGAATGAAAACTACGGTCTTGCAAACTTTACCGTGGTGGATGCCACAACGCTTGTACCTATTTCGGGAGTGAATATTCTTGTTTCCACCGAAACGGACGGTGAAGGAACGCTTATGACGGGATATGACGGCAAGGTTTCTGCCATACTCCCCGTGGGAAGACAAAGCCTTACCGTTTTTGCAAACGGATATCTCACAAGAAACCTTACCGTTAGAATAAAACCCGGTGAGCAGGATATACCCCTTATCGGTATCAGCGTAAATCCTTTGGTAGATGTGCAGATAACCCATCATGAAATGACCCTTGAGGAAATTGAGGCTGCGGGTATAGATACTTCAGACCCCGCAAATCAGCATGTATTCAAATATGAAATAAAGCTGGAATTTGAAGCTGAGGTTGACTGGATAAGCTTAGAGGCATATTTCAGACCCGACGGTGAGTGCATTAAGTTTACTACGGGAGATTATCACGGTCCCACAGGTGGTGGTTACTATCCCGGTGGAGGCGGTGGAGGCGGAACCGGCGGAGGCGGAATACTTATCCCCCTGCCCGGTGGAACGACCGCAACGGTTTACCCCGTTTCCGAAAAGTTCTTCCTTATCATCCATGGTGAGGTAAGATGGCTTAAGGAAATGTATGATGTGGAAATGCTGGTGTTCAACAAATCCCTTACCGATACAGTAGAGGATTGCACCGCTCAGCTCAATATCCCCGAGGGACTTTCCCTTGCGGCAATGAGAGCTGATATGGAACAGCAGAGCGCAAAGCGTGAAATAGACTATATCGCGCCGGGTGGAACCGAATCGATTCACTGGTATCTCAGAGGTGACACTGCGGGAACATATAATATCACAGCCTCCCTTGACGGTATGCTCATGCCCTTTGAAGAGGAATTCCACTACGAATACGAGGCGGATTCTGCGATAAAGGTGTATGCGGGAAGTGCCATGCACATGACAATCGAGGTTCCGGGAATCACATATTACAACGAAGATTATCCCATAAGAATAACTCTTGAAAATGTATCCCATAAGCCGATATACAATATCAGCCATGCCATTACGGGACTCAAGCAATGCCGCGTGACCGTATATTCCGACGGACATATAGAAGAGGAAACTTATGTTGATGAGGGTACGGTAGGCTCCATAAGAACCGAGGTATTTAACCCCGGAGACAAAATGGTTATCGAGCTGACCTCAAATATCATGTTCCAGTCTGAACTTATCAGATACAATCTCGAACAGCTCTGCGGATATGTGGATCAGATAGAAACGCTTTACAATGCGTATAATGCAGTAATGGCGGGTGCAAATCTCATCAGTGCACTTTCGGGTGCAATATCCGGAATTTCCGCCAATATTGATGATGTTCTTGATGATATCGATCTTACTCCTGCGGATAAATACAGAGCATATCAGAAACTGGGCATCGCAGTAACAGACCTTGCCGCAGCTTTCGGTGCGGCAGATGAAAAATCTGTCAGAATCGCAAATAAGCTAAAGGGAACTCCGTATTACGATATGTTCCTTGAAATGGCGGGCGATAATGCGGATATGGCAATGTATTCCACAGATACGCTTGAAGCCTTTGCGTATGTTCTTGAAAGAGCAGTTGAAGAATGCAACAGAGAAGATGAGGACATCGCGAATTTCAACGCTTTTGATTCCATAAGAACTGCCATAATGGCTATCCCCGTGCGCTTTGTGCTTAAGAATGTTACGGTATCTACCCTTGAAGGCTCTACGACCGAGATACCATATACAGTAAAAATAGACAGAACGGAGCGTCCGAGATATTTCGGAGTCGAAAATGTAAGCAAGTATATCTATAGCCTTGCAATAGCATCTCTCGGAGAAGTGGATGTTCCCTGGTGGCTTAATATATTGGGAGCACCCGATGATCCCACGGGCTACGAGGATGCCGTGCGCTATGTTCAGGCTGTGGAAAGAGAGATAGCCGCTTTTGCTGCTCAGAGTGCAACGGGCAATACAACTTTCCGTGCATGGATAGAAAAGGCATCGGGCGAAATTGCATCTCCCGATGAATATACCATAACATGCAACAACGATACCGCGCAGAATAATGACGGTGAGCTTACATTCACGGGTCCCGGCTTTATTGAGGTTACTCCGAACACAAACGAGGACGGCACACTTCACATCGAAATGACCGAGGACGGCGAGACCACAGAAACAGAATATGTTATCGATGTGGTAGAACAGCATACCTGCCATTCCGATACATGGGAGATTGCGGTTGCTCCAAATGGCCAGGCTCCGGGCTTCAGAGTAAAGAGATGTGATATCTGTTCGGATATCATAGATATTGAAGAATTTGGTGCCTGCACAGAGCACAACTTTGGAGAATGGGTAACCGAAAAAGCGGCATCGCAAACCGAAAACGGCATAAAATATGCCGAATGTTCCGACTGCGGCTTCAAAAAGTACGAAACCGTATATTTTGATAACGGCAATGATGGCAATGATGACGATGACGACGATGACGGACAGACAATGGTTTCCGGTGATGCTAACGGTGACGGTCAGCTCAACCTAAAAGACCTTCTGCGCCTTACCAAATATTTTTCGGGCTGGGATGTTGAGGTCAACGAATACCTGGCAGATGTCACGGGCGAAGGTCAGCTTGACCGACAGGATCTGTTAAGACTTGCAAAATATTTAACAGGCTGGGATGTTACTCTTGCCGCAAAGGGTACTCTCGTCGATCCCCCCTATATTCCCGGAGTGCCGGGTCCCAATCTGCCGATTTACCCTGAAATTGTCGGCCATGATTACAGAATCATCATTTCTTCCTACGAAGAAAAGTCCGGCAGCACTACTAAGAACTATGTAGAGCTCTTCAACCTTACTGACAGTTCAACCGAAATAGTTCCCGCTTCTTCCACTCTCGTAGCCGCAGGTATCGCAAACAACAAGATCGTTGAAGTTAGGGAAGACGGCAAGGCTTATGCAATCGCTATGATCGGCAACGCATTTTCTGATAATGTAATCTTCAAGAAGACATTCACAACAGCCACTGCCAACTACGACCGCAGTACGAATTTCATCATATTCTCAGGTGACCCTAACGTCTACGTAGTAACCGATGATACAACTATCGTTTACTACGAAGCTTCCAATGGCGAAAAAGAAGTAGCTGATGTTTCTATCCTTACAACTAAAGACAATACCTACAACGATAAGTTCAACGATTATGATGCTTCCGCTGACGGTTCTTATGCCGGTCAGATAGGTGCGTTTGAAATCTACCTCGTTGCTAAAGATGATATCAACTACCTTGACGGTATTGTTAAGAGTGTTAAGAATATCGTAGTTGCTCCCGTAGGCGTTGTTAATGGTTCTTATAACGGAAATGGTGGAAATAACACCGGAAACGACAACGGAAATGCCGGTGATGACGGAAATTATGACAGCAACGAAGAAGGCTGGAGCGGCATTTATAAACCGTAATTTTAAATGATCTGAAAAGAGCAGGCGCTTTCCTTGCGGAAGGCACCTGCTTTTGTGCTTATTTTTTCAAAGTGATACGAAGCTCCACTCCGTTCTCTTTCTCATCCTTTATGAAATCCGTTTCATACCCCGCACAGCGCAGCATGGAAAGAGAGCGTTCTATGCTGTTGTAAAAAAGGGTAAGATCACCTATAAGTAATGTTCGTATGGGTTTTGACTGTGTAGCGGGTATTTCCTCGGGCGGATTTTCCGTGTTTTTTTGAACGCTCTTTTTTGCGGGTATCTGTTTTTCAAGCTGCTTTTTCACAAGACCCGTGCACACCAGACCATCTATGTATTCTTCGGCGCAGGTCACACTCATGCCGCCTTCCGAAACCGCAATTATTGCCTCGGTACGCTTTTCGGGTGGTACCCGCAAAAGTGCGCGTGCGTGCCGCTCGGAAAGTCCTCGGCTTCTTATTATCTCCCGCTGTTCGGCATTGAATCTCAAAAGACGTAATTTGTTTGCCACAGCACTTTGTGACATACAAAGACTTTCCGCAAGGCTGCTTTGGGTGCATCCGCCTGCCGCCAGCAGTCGCTCTATCGCCTCGGCTTCCTCGAATATATCAAGATCGCACCGCAAAAGGTTTTCCACCATTGCCATTTCCGCACTTGTTTTTTCAGCTGCCTTTATTATGATGCAGGGAATCTCCGTAAGTCCCGCCATGCGAGCAGCACGCAGACGGCGCTCGCCCGCCACAAGCTCATATTTGCCGTCCTGCACGCGCACACTTACGGGCTGTATCATTCCGTACCGCTTAATGCTTTCCGCAAGGGAGCGTATGGCATCGCTGTCGAAATGCCGTCTTGGCTGCATGGGATTGGGTTGTATTTTTTCGACCGGCAATTTTCTTAGCTGCCTGTCGCTTTTGGCGGGATTGAAAAAAATAGACATAAAACATATACCTTCCGATCTTTTATTCGTTTATATGGATTTTATCTTACTTTTTTTGTTTTGTCCCGAAAATCATGTTGTCAAAAAATGAGTATCTCAATTTGTTTTTGGCGAATAAATAAGCGCACCGCCGCTTTTTTGCGGACATGTGCGCCGTGTGTCGAAATTTAACTGTGATTAATGTGGGTATTGTAATACATATAGATATATTGTGATGGAGTTATGCCCTCGTGGTATTTGAAAAATTTTGTAAACAGATTCTCGTTCTCGAATCCGAGTTCAAGTGCAGTGCCCGTAATACTTTTTCCCGATTCGCAAAGCATAAGCTTTGCTTTTTTTATTGTTTCCTCGGCAATATATTTTTTCAATGTTACGCCAAAGGTCTTTTTAAAAACGCGGCAAAGATAATCGGCATTGTAACCCGTGTGCTTTGCAATATCCGAAACCGACGGATGCAGGCGGATATTTGACGAAATGTATTCTGCCGCAATATAGGCTGCCTTTTCTCTGTCGGCGGTCTTCTCCGAAAGGAACAGTATTTCGTTGAGTATCAATTTTGCCGTATACCGTGCGCTTTCAACGGGATAAAAAGGGGTATTTATAAAATGCAGCAGCATTCGGAAAAGCGCCACCAGTTGTGCGGTGTCGGCAAATTCAAAGTGGCTTCCGCATAATTTTGTGTCTGCCGTAAAATGCAGCCAGTAAAAGGAAACGTTTCTGGATGGACGTGTGCCGCCGTGTTTTTTTCCCGGAGAAAGCAAAAGTACGCTGTTTTTTTCGAGAGTATATTCGTTGTTTTCCTCGCGTATGTGAACCTTGCCCGCCACCACAAAAATTATTTCGTATGACGAAATACATCGCTCGGGATGGCACCATTCCCCGCGGGACACAAAAAGTCCTGCCGATTCAAAGTTTATAGAATCAAAATTTTTAATCGCTTTATTCATAAGGTCGGATTTTCTCACTTTTATTGCGGTATTTGCACTTGAATTATACGTATTTTGGTATATAATGTAATTGTAAAGCATATTTGCGGATATGTCAATACAATTTGCAAAATAAACGAAAGGAAACCGACTATGAAAACAAATGCAATAAGCTGTAAAGATGTTACACTTAAGGACGGTTTTTGGAAGACACGTCAGGATATAAACAAAAATGTGACAGTAGATGCTGTTTACAACAGATTTTACGAAACCGGAAGAATAGGCTCCTTTGCCTGCAACTGGCGCACGGGTGATGCCGAAGATCAGAAGCCGCACTATTTCTGGGATTCCGATGTGGCAAAATGGATAGAGGGTGTTTCCTATATCCTCATGCACGAAAAGCTGCCTGAGGCTGAAAAGAATATAGAATGGCTTATCGACGGAATAGAAAAGAACATGACATCCGACGGATATTACAATGTTTATTTCAATATTTTCGGACTTTCCAAGCGGTTTACCGACCGTAACTGCCACGAACTTTACTGTGCGGGTCATCATTTTGAGGCTGCGTGTGCATATTATAACGCCACGGGAAAAGACAGATATCTTCGCCTTATGGAGCGTTTTGCAGACCTTATATACAAGGTTTTTGTGGAAGAGAAGAGTGCATATTTTGTAACTCCCGGTCACCCGGAAATAGAGCTTGCGCTCATAACCCTTTACCGCACAACAGGCAATAAGAAATACCTTGATCTCTGCTCATTCTTTGTGGAACAGCGCGGAAATAACGAAAAGGATATTCCCCTTTTCAATGACCCGAAATACGCATATGATGTTGGACCCATGAGAAAGGCTGCATATGCCGAGGGTCACAGCGTAAGAATGAACTATCTTATGTCGGGCGTGTGCGATCTTGCATACGAAACGGGCGACGAAGAACTGTTTGAAGCCTGCCGCAGAGTGCTTAAGAACGCAACTCATAAGAGAATGTATATCACGGGCGGTCAGGGCTCCACATATATAGGAGAGCGCTATACCAGCGACTACCATTTGCCCAATAAGACTGCATATGCCGAGACCTGCGCATCAATTTCTCTCGGAATGCTTGCTCACAGAATGAGCCTTTACGAAACAAATTCCGAATACGATGATATAGTTGAGCGCACCCTTTATAACAATACTCTTTCCGGTGTTTCCCTTGAAGGAGATTCATTCTTCTATGAAAATCCTCTTGAGATACGCAACGAGGATTACGAAACGGAATACTACGATTTCTTCTGGCAGCCTCACTACATTCCCCGTACCCGACGCAAGGTGTTCAGCTGTTCCTGCTGTCCTCCCAACATAGTTCGCCTTATGGCATCTGTTGGCGGATATATCTATTCGCTCGGTGAAGATACCCTATTTATACATCAGTATATCGCATCGGAATGCAAAAAAGACGGTGTGAGTGCAGAAATTTCAACAAGCTTCCCGCAGAACGGCAAGATCACCGTAAAAGCTGCAGGTGTAGCTAAGGTTGCTGTTCGTGTGCCTTATTACTGTAAAGAGCTTACGGCAAATCTTCCTTATGAAATAAAAGACGGCTATGCGTATTTTGATGCAGATAAGACCGTTGAGCTCGACCTTAACCTTTATGCACGGTTTGTATATTCAAACACAAGAGTGTATGACAATGTGGGAAGAGCAGCCGTTATGTACGGTCCTCTTGTTTACTGTGCGGAAACTGCCGACAATGCAACAGTTGAAAACTTCTTTGCAGATGCTTCTGCTGATATTTCCGTAGGCGGAGATTTCCACGGAGCTCCCACAGTTGAAATATCGGGTGAAACACAGATAAGCGGTGAGGAGCTTTATTCCGAAGAGCCTCCCGTTCGCACACCCGCAACTTTAAAAATGATACCCTACTTCGGTTTTGCAAACCGTGGCGAGGGCGAAATGCTTACTTATATTCCGCTTAAGTAAGGACCATACAAAAAATGGCTTCCGCTCGGAGAAATTCCGGCGGAAGCTGTTCTTTTTATTATTTAAGCATATCGGAAAGTATATCTCCGAGTATTTTTATTCCTCTTTCAATATCTTCGTTACAAGGTGTTGAGTAATTAAGACGGAAGGAGTCGGAATCGGCTGCTTCATCGCAGTTGAATGCTGTGCCCGGAACCACAAATACTTTCTGCTCTGCTGCACGCTTTATAAAGTCGGAAAGCTTTATCTTTTCGGGGAGTGTGCACCAGATAAACAGACCGCCTTGCGGACGTGTGTATTTAACTTCTTTAGGGAAGCATTTGTCCATGCAACCAAGCATAAGGTGGCATTTTTCACGGTAAAGTGTGCGTATTTTTTCAATGTGTGCATCCAGGTCATACTGCTCCATATAGTTTGCGCATACCATCTGGAAGAAAATGTTTGTGTGAACATCTTCCACCTGCTTTGCCACAACTATTTTCTGAATGAGTGCGGTGTTTGCACATGTAAATCCAACACGCATTCCTGCGGAAAGTATTTTTGAAAAAGAACCGCAATAAACCACTCTGCCGTCGGTGTCCATGCTCTTGATGGTGGGAATGTCTTCGCCTTCAAAACGGAGGTCACCATAGGGGTTATCTTCGATTATAACAACATCATACTTGCGGGCAAGCTCATATATTGCTTTGCGCTTTTCAAGGCTTGTGGTAATGCCTGCGGGATTCTGGAAGGTGGGGATAACATAGATTATCTTTGCCTTATCTCCCTCAGCAATAAGTGTTTCCTCAAGCTTTTCGATGTTTATACCGTCATCATCAAGCGGAACGCCAACGGGGCGTGCTCCGTTGGAACGGAATGAGTTGAGCGCACCGATAAAGCTGGGATTTTCGCATATAACGGCATCTCCGGGGTTGCACAGAGCCTTACAAGTAAGCTCGATGCCCTGCTGACCGCCCGATGTGATTATGGTGTCATCATCGGCATCGCCCACATTGAATTTTTCCTTTATGCGTGTTTTCACAAGCTCGCGCAGTTTGGGATAACCCTCGGTCACGCTGTACTGTAATGCCGTTACGGCACTGCTTTCAAAAATGTCGGAGGATATTTTTTTTATGGCTTCTGTGGGAAAAGATTCAGGTGCGGGGTTGCCTGCGGAAAAGGCTATGGCACCGGGAGCACCGAGGCTTTTGAATATCTCACGTATTGCCGACGGCTTCATTGCCGCCATTTTGTCGGATATTTTGTATTCCATTGATATTTTCCTTTCGGGATAAAGCTTTTTATACGTTGCCAAGGGGGGTGATTCCGTTCTGCGAAAGCAGAGTAACGGTCTCCTCGGGCTTGTCGGTCTTGAGAACCACAACTGCATCGTTTCCGTACATTCCCACAAAAGCGTAGAGATAGCTTACGGAAATTCCGCCACCGCGCAATATTTCCATAATGCGGGAAAGTCCTCCGGGTGTGTGGTCAAGAGGCACTGCAATGGCGTCGGTTATCTTAACTATGATACCTGCTTCGCGAAGAAGAGTTTTAGCTGCGGAAGGGTCGCTTACTATCATACGCATAAGACCGTATTCAGAGGTGTCTGCAATGGAAAGTGCGCGGATATCTATGTGGTTTTTTCCAAGGATATCGAGGATGTCGGCAATTCTTCCGAATTTGTTTTCAACAAAAATGGTGAGCTGCTTTACAAACATAATAAACCTCCGTGATTATATTTTTCTGTTGTCTATCACGCGTTTTGCTTTGCCTTCGCTTCGTGTGATGGATTTGGGATTTACAAGATGAACTTTAACTCCGATACCGAGAACACTGCGAAGCTCATCAACAATAGACTTTTCAAGCCTTTCGATGGATCTCACTTCGTCATGCAGGAATGCATCACTCATTTCAACGTTGATATCAAATGTATCGGTATTGTTCACGCGGTCAACGATTATCTGATAGTTGGGGGTGATGTCTCCTCCGACTTTGAGCAGAACTTCTTCGATCTGAGAGGGGAACACGTTTACACCGCGGATAATAAGCATATCATCGCTTCTGCCGGTGGGTTTGTTCATGCGGATATGTGTTCTTCCGCAGCGGCAGGGCTCGTATATAAGCGAGCAAATGTCGCGGGTCCTGTAACGTATAACGGGGAAACCTTCTTTTGCAAGGGTGGTGAAAACAAGCTCACCCGTGCTTCCCTCGGGAAGCACTTCACCCGTGTCGGGGTCGATTATTTCGGCAACGAAAAGGTCTTCACAGATGTGCATACCGCACTGGTATTCGCATTCATATGCCACACCCGGTCCCTGAATTTCAGAAAGTCCGTAAATGTCATATGCCTTTATACCAAGCTTTGATTCAATGGCATGGCGCATATCTTCGCTCCAGGGTTCGGCACCGAAAATACCGGCTTTAAGCTTGATCTTGTCGCGCACACCCATTTCCTCAATGGCTTCGGCAAGATACATGGCATAAGAGGGTGTACAGGTTATCATGGTAGAGCCAAAGTCCACCATGGTGGTTATCTGACGCTGCGTGTTTCCTGCTGCAATGGGAATAAGCGTTGCGCCTATTTTTGTGGCGCCGTCATGTATGCCCAGACCGCCCGTGAAAAAGCCATAGCCGAAAGCGTTCTGAAGAAATGTGTTTTTGTCGGCACCTGCGGCAGAAAGGCTTCTTGCAATGGTACCCGACCAGTTATCAAGGTCGTTTCGGGTATATCCCACAACGATCTGCTTTCCGGTGGTGCCTGATGATGCATGAAGGCGGACTATGTTTTCCATGGGCTCCGCAAAAAGACCGTAGGGGTAATAGTCGCGCAGATCTTTTTTGTAGGAAAACGGCAGAAGGTGAAGATCGTCTATGCTCTTTATGTGTGAGGGCTTTACTCCGTTGAGGTCCATTCTGTTGCGGAAGCATTCCACACGCTCATACATTCTTTCAACCTGCTTGATGAGCAGCGCGCTCTGAAGTTTTTTGAGCTCATCGCGGGGCATTTGTTCTATCTGGGGATTGTAAATCAAAGAAGACACGTCCTTTCGAATGTCGGAATATATAATAATGAAGCTTAATAGTTGTAACCAAGGTCGAATGCCTTGAGGTTTACTTCAAGGAACTTTTCGGGGACGGTGGTCTTTATTGTTTCTACCCATTTTTCATAAGGTATCTCTGTATTTTTTGCCATAACGCCGATAAGAACAACGTTTACAGCCTTTATGGTGCCTGCCTGCTTTGCAAGCTCCAGTGCATCAAGCGAAGTCACATCAACGCAGGAGGATATCTTGTTCTGAATATCAGCGGGGTATTCCGCAGCTCCCGTTATAACCGGCATGGGGTTTATTTTCTGGGAGTTGAGGATCATCTTTCCGCCCTTTTTAACATAGGGCATTGCACGGTAAGCTTCAAGAAGCTCAAATGCAAGCACAATATCTGCCTCGCCCTTATCGATGATGGGGGAGTAAACACAGTCGCCGTATTTGACATATGTAACAACGCTTCCTCCGCGCTGGCTCATACCGTGAACTTCGGAGACCTTGACCTGATATCCGAGAGCTGTGCAGAGATTACCGAGAATTCGGCTTGCGAGAAGGGTACCCTGACCGCCGACGCCTACAATCATAATATTCTTTGTCATGATCAGTTATCCTCCTTTGTGATCGCACCGAAGGGACAAACGTTAACGCAGAGTCCGCATCCGTTGCACTGTGTTTCGTCAATAGTCACTTTGCCGTCGCGTACGGAAATTGCGGGGCATCCAAGCTTCATGCAAAGCTTGCAGTTCTTGCAATTATCGCCGATCTTGCAGTGACCGGTGTATTTAACGGTCTTAAGCAGTGCGCAGGGGCGCTGAGCAATGATAACGGAAGGTTCTTCTGCTTCCACCTCTGCCTTTACTACTTTTTCAAAGTTTTTAACGTCAAAGGGATCTGCCACCACAACTCTGTCCACACCTACGGATTTGCACAAAGTGATGAGATTCACCTGCTTTGTTGCCTCCCCTCGGATGGTCTTTCCTGTTGTGGGGTTGTCCTGATGACCTGTCATACCCGTGATGGAGTTGTCAAGAATAATTACGGTGTTTATGCCCTTGTTGTAAACAATGTCAACAAGTCCCGTGATTCCCGAGTGCATAAAGGTGGAATCGCC
>JAFYUY010000072.1 GCA_017549405.1 Clostridia bacterium
AGACGAGGCTTCACTTACAATGGAAGCAACTCTCACAAATTCCGACAATGATACAGCCACAACAAAAGAGCTTGAACTTACATTTGACGAAGAAGAAAGCGCTTATGTGGTAGTACACGTATATCCCAAGGATATAGACAATATTGTTATTTCCGCTAAGGTTAATTCAAAGACAGTGAGCGGTATGGAAAGAGCCCCCTTAATTATCAGCGATATATCAATTCCCAAATACATTGGATGTATCAAGGAGAACTGCTCTTCAAGTGAGGAATGCTTAAAGGTACTTGACCTTATAACAGCTCTTGAAAACTACTGTGCTTATGTAAATGGATTCTTCAATGAAATTGAAATGGAAAATGCCTACCGCAACCCCACCAAAAACTATCATATCTGGGACAGCATCCTTTACGATGTTGCAAAACGAGAAGAAAATCTCACTCTGCTTCTCAACACCGCCTGCATGGATGCGCAGGTTGAGGAGGGCGATTTTGCCCACGGCAGAAGCCGCCGCATAAAGAGCATAAAGGGATATCAGATGACGACCCAGCGATTCATTGAGGTCGAAGCCGATCTTTTTGCCGACTGCTCGGGCGACAGTATACTTGCCCCCCTTACGGGTGCGGAATTTATGCGCGGCCGCGAATCGAAGGATATTTTCGGCGAAAAGACCCATGTTGAAAAGACCGACAATATGACGATGGGCATGAGCTGCCTTATTACGGGACGCGAGACCCATGAGGAGGTAAAATTCATCCCGTCGGAACGCATAACAAAGCTGAACGACGAGCATTTCAAATACCGCAAGCCAGATATGCGTGCCGAGCACGAAAACTTCTGGTATCTTGAGCTTGGCGGAAACCGCGATTCAATAGGCGATACCGAAGAGCTCCGCGACGAGCTGGTAAGCCTTGCACTCGGCACCTGGGATTACATTAAAAATTCGGGCAAATACGAATACTGCAAGAATTACGACCTCGGCTTCCTGGGATTTTTGCCCGGCAAGCGTGAGAGCCGCAGAATGACGGGCGAATATATCATCAATTCCAACGATATTCTCGGTGATGCAAGCTTTGACGATATCATTGCCTATGGCGGATGGCCCGTAGATGACCATTACCCCGACGGTTTTTACCACAACGGCACACCCAATACCGATTTCAAGACTCCGCCCTGCTATCAGATACCCTACCGCGTGCTTTATTCCAAAAATGTGGATAACCTTTATTTTGCGGGACGAAACATAAGCGCATCCCATATGGCTCTCAGCTCCACCCGAGTTATGCGCACCTGCGGACTTCTCGGACAGGCTGTGGGTACCGCCGCAAGCCTTGCGGCAAAATACGGACTTTGCCCCCACGACATCTACCAAAGCAAGCTTGCCGAGCTGCAGGATGCCCTCATGCAGGACGACTGCTTCCTGCCGGGTAAGACAAGAAAGATCTCCGACGAGTGCAAAAACGCAGTCCTTTGCGGTGCAAGCGATGCCGTGCGTGACAGTATAGACCGTGTGCACAGCAAATTCTACGATATTACACAGTGCGGTGATATGATAAAGAACGGCAAGGGTATCACATATACTCTTAACGCACCCGCAAAAGTGGAAAATGTCCATATCGTTTTCGACTGCAATCTCGATAGATCCCAATTCCCCGGTGGCTGGTGCGAACGCACCCATGCAACACGTGCGAATGTGTATCTTGATATGCCGCAATTCTCCTCGCCCGCAACACTTTGCAAAAGCTATGAGCTTTGCGCAACGTATGCCGACGGAACAAGCGAAGTCATTGCGTGCGACGAAAACAACTGGAGACGCTGCATAAACGCAACACCCAAAAAAGAAGTTTCTGCCCTCACACTTACAGTTAAGGAAAACTGGGGCGGAACGGACGAGACCGCTGTGTTCTCATTTGATTTTTAAAGCCAGATAATATTAGGCGGGGAACTGCATTCAGCAGTTCCCCTCTTTTTTATATATCAAATTATTGATGCCGTTCTTTATAAATCTTTCTGCACACGCAGATTCATATGCATGACATTCACTTTTGCTTTGCCGTCGTAACACGAAGAATACTGAATAAGCAAAAAGTTTCCGTTTTCATCGCAAAGGTTCAGGTTGTTTGAATAATATGCTCCCGCACCCGGGGCATACTCCACGAAAATCCCCTCGTCCCAGACATTGCCGTCCTTTGATGTATAAAGCACAAATCCCAGAACCTCCTTCGCTCTGCCATGAAGGATATATACTCCGTCAACAAGCGCGGTCTGCGGATTACGTATGCCTTTTTCAAGGAAACACGGTGCAAGCACTTCCCAGCTTTTTCCGCCGTCATGACTTACGGCATGATCCATATTACATTCATCGCCCTCGTTGTAGGCATAGGCATGAAGATCTCCCTTGTCATCAAAAAGAATGGAGCCGTAACCGCGACGGAGAGTATCGAAGGGGATGACCGAAAGCTCCCGGAAGCTCTTGCCGCAATCTTCGCTTTTGTAGATACGGTAAACGTGGGAGGGATCGGTACCCAGAAAATGTTCGTTGCAGTAATGGAGAACATATATTGCTCCGTTGTGATAACAAGCATCATATGGTCTTCCCGCATGGGGGCACATTTCGTAAGGGTCACTCCATGTTTCCCCTTCGTCATGGCTTAAGATCACGGTGGGGGTGCTCCAGGGCTCACAGCAGTATGTATGTGTGGCATCGTTGCGAAGACATATGGCAACTATCGTTCCGTCATCGCAGGCAACGGCTTTTTCCACGGAAATGTAGTGCACACCGTCAAGAAAGCAGTCCATGGAATAATCAAGGGTCTTCACATCGGAATATGTCTTTCCGCAATCACGGGATATGCGGTATTCCACCCAGCCGTAAGGAAAATGCCCGCCGTGGCGGTTTGCCGAGCAGTTGGAATTGAAATCAATAAAACAACCGGGCGCAAACTGAGCCATGGCATGACTCATGTGACCGCTTCTGCCACGCTTTTCGTTATCAACATAAACTGTCGGGTTTTCCAGTATCACTCTGTGATCGGGATGTGTTATTTCTTTAAAGCTCATAAACTTTTCTCCTTGTAAATTGCAGGTACGTATCTATTTTACACCTGTCTTTCCCACAAATCAATTAGCGAGTGCGACATCGTATTTGTAAATGCGGTCAATTTTATAACACTTCCGTTTATCCGTGGTATATCTTGCGGGATCACTCTTCCGTAAAACCACCTTTTCTGAATACTCCGGGAGATATGCCGCAGTTTCTTTTAAAAAACGAAATAAAACTGCACTCGTTTTCAAAGCCCAGCATAAAACCTATTTCCTTTATACTTTTGCTGTTGTCGGCAAGCAGCGATTTTGCGTATTTCACACGGGAGGATGTGATATATTCAAAAACAGGCACTCCCATGCTGCTTTTAAAGATACGGTTCAGCTGGCGCGGTGAAAGGCAGCATTCCCGTGCCACATCGTCGCAGCTTATCACACTTCCGCACATTTTGTCTATAAACGAAACGGCAACATCCGCACGGGGATCTGTTTTCCTCTTTACCGCAGAAGGGACTTCAAGCTCCATGCTTTTGCACACCGAGCGAAGTATTTCCGTTATCTTCCCGCAGATCATTTCCGAAGCAAAAACATCGGGTTTTTCGCACAACGCTAAAATAGAATTGAAATTTTCAAAAACAATATCGGAAAACCTTACGGTACGGCACCCGATGCCGTCAAAAATCTCACTTACCGCAGAGCCTTTTCCAAAACAGAACGCCAAAGCTATTTTTATAACCTCTCCGTCGCTTGTGTCATATCTGTGTGCCGTATTTTGGGGAATAAAAAGCGCATCACCTGCGGAAAGGCACATTTTTTTGCCTCCGCAATCATAATATACCTGTCCGCAAAACACAAAATGTATCTCAAAAAAGGTGTGGGAATGATCGTCAAGGCATATTCTTCCGCCCGCATCGCTGTGTGTGGTTGGCTCAAGCCACAATATCTTCATATTTACGGGCGGCTGAGTTTCGGAAAAGCTTATTTCACTTAATGTCTGCGCCCGTCGGGCAGTATATTCGCAAAGCACCATTTTGTTATCCTCCGACAAATATTACATTTACATTATACAAAAAAATCACGCAAAGTCAACGAAATGTCCGTAAATCAAAGCATTTTGTCCGCAAGAAAGCTTGACTTTTTATCCAAACAGTGATAAATTACGATAGAGGTGAACTATAATGATCGAAAATTCTACTTTAAAGCAAAAAATAAAAAGCGGCAAAAAGACTGTGGGAATGTATGTGCAGCTTGCAGATATCAGCGTTTCACGCATTGCGGGACTTTCGGGATATGATTTCGTGTGGGTGGATACCGAACACAGCTATATGTCATATGAAACACTTCTTTCCCACATAATAGCCATACGCTCTGCGGGCACTCCCGTTATTGTGCGTGCACCGCAAAATGACCTTACCGCCACAAAAAAGATACTTGAAATGGGCGTGGACGGAATTATATTCCCCATGATAAGGACCGCAGAAGAAGCTGAGCTTGCCATTTCAAACACCCTTTATCCTCCACACGGCACGCGCGGCTTCGGTCCCATGAATGCCGTGGATTACGGACTTAAAAATGTCAGTGAATACATAGATTATGAGCACGACACACTTTGCAGATTCATTCAGATAGAGCATAAGGATGCCGTGGAAAACCTTGATGATATAATGAAAAACGAATATATAGACGGCTATATTTTCGGCCCCAATGACCTTGCCGGCTCATACGGCATGATGGGAAAGCCGTTCTCACCGGAGATAAGCAAGATCATAAAGGATACCTCGGAAAAACTTCACAGCAACGGAAAATACACCTGCATCGCATCGGGCGGATGCACTCCCGAGATAATTTCCCACTGGGCAAACTTTTGCCCCGATATGCTTATTGCGGGTGCGGATTTTGACTTTGTGCGTGAGGGCGCAGCAAAAAATCTCTGTAACCTCAACAGTATTTTCAAAAACAAATAAAATTTACGGGAGCAGCGCGGCTGCTCCTGTCAGACTGTCGCAAGAGTCTTTTTTAAATAATTCAGGGCGAACCCCCGGCGAGGGTTCGCCCTCTTTTCAACCGTAAACCGGTTGAAAATTCACCCACTCCTGCGCTTTACGAACGCAAAAAGGGTTTCGTC
>JAFYUY010000073.1 GCA_017549405.1 Clostridia bacterium
CCGTTAAAATCCTTATCCGACCTTCTTAAAGGTAAACAGGGACGTTTCAGACAGAACCTCCTCGGAAAACGTGTTGACTATTCCGGACGTTCGGTTATCGTTGTAGGTCCTAACCTTAAGATATACCAGTGCGGTCTTCCTAAGGAAATGGCGCTTGAACTCTTCAAGCCCTTCGTTATGAAGCGCCTTGTGGAAACAGGCAAAGCCGCAAATATCAAGGATGCCAAGAAGAAGGTTGAGCGCGTAAACACCGAGGTGTGGGATGCACTTGAATATGTTATCAAGGATCACCCCGTGCTTCTTAACCGTGCCCCCACACTTCACAGACTTTCCATCCAGGCATTCGAACCCGTACTTGTTGAGGGACGTGCGATAAAGCTCCATCCCCTTGTTTGTACTGCGTTCAACGCCGACTTCGACGGCGACCAGATGCCCGTTCACGTTCCGCTTTCGGCAGAAGCTCAGGCAGAAGCACGTTTCCTCATGCTCTCCGCCAACAACCTGTTAAAGCCCGTTAACGGTCATGCCGTGACCGTTCCGACTCAGGACATGGTTCTCGGTTCCTATTACCTCACCATCATAAAGCCCGGCGAAAAGGGCGAAGGTATGACCTTCCGCAACTTCGACGAAGCAATGATGGCTTATGCCAACGACGAGCTGGGACTCCACGCTCCCATTAAGGTGCGTGTTTCCAAGACTCTTCCCGACGGCACCGTAAAAACAGGCATCATCGATGCCACACTCGGTCGTATGATATTCAACCAGTCCATTCCTCAGGACCTCCACTTTATCGAAAGAAACGATGATAACATTCTCGATCTTGAGATAAACAGAGTTGTCACCAAGGATGAACTCGGAAAGATCATCGATAACTGCATTAAATACCACGGCATTTCCAAAACTGCCGAGGTGCTTGACTTCATAAAGGATACGGGTTACAAATACTCTACCCGTGCAGCGATCTCCATTTCTGTCTCCGACATGACCGTTCCTCCTCAGAAGAAAGTGATCATCGAAGAGGGCGAAAAGCAGGTTGCTATCATATCCAAGCTCTATAACCGCGGTCTTCTCACCGACGAAGAAAGAAGACAGCGCGTTATCAAGGTATGGGAAGCTGCAACAAATGACGTTGCAAACGCTCTTACCGCAAACCTTGACGAATTCAACAATATCCGTATGATGGCTGTATCCGGTGCCCGTGGTTCTATCAAGCAGATCCGTCAGCTTGCAGGTATGCGCGGACTTATGGCATCCACATCCGGTCAGACCATCGAACTGCCTATCAAGGCAAACTTCCGTGAAGGTCTTAGTATTCTGGAATACTTCATTGCGGCTCGTGGTGCACGTAAAGGTCTTGCCGATACGGCTCTCCGTACTGCCGACTCCGGTTACCTGACCCGCCGTCTTGTTGACGTTTCGCAGGATGTTATCATCCGTGAGGTTGACTGTGGCGCAACAGAAGGTCTTTGGGTATCCGAAATTGCCGAAGGCAAGGAAAAGATCGAAGCTCTTGATCTTCGTCTTATCGGCAGATTCGTTATCGGCGATGTGGTTGACCCCGCAACGGGCGAAGTTATCGTTCCCGATAACACCATGATAAGCGAAGACCAGGCAAAAGCCATTATGGATACTCAGAATCGTGATAACCCCGATCACCACATCACACAGGTAAATATTCGTTCCGTTCTCAACTGTCAGTCCAGATACGGTGTCTGCGTACACTGCTACGGTTCCGACCTCTCGTCGGGCAAGCCCGTAAATGTGGGCGAATCCGTTGGTATCATCGCAGCTCAGTCCATCGGTGAACCCGGTACACAGCTTACCATGAGAACCTTCCACACGGGCGGTGTTGCCGGAGGCGATATCACCCAGGGTCTTCCCCGAGTTGAAGAACTCTTTGAAGCAAGAAGACCTAAGAAGACGAGCGTTGTTTCCGACTGTGACGGTGAGGTTACTTCCATCACAGAAGATAAAAAGGTTCGCCGCGTGGTTATCTCCCGTGTGCTTTCCGACCTCGAAAAACAGACACTTCCCGCAGATGTTCAGGCTGAAGTTGAGGGCAAGAAGTTTGAATACAGCATTCCTCTCGGAACAAGAGTTATTGTTCAGGAGGGCGACAATGTATTCCGTGGTCAGTCCATCACCGAAGGTTTCATGAGCCCCGCTGATATTGTAAGAATAAACGGTCTTGACGCTGTTTACGAATATATTATCAAGGAAGTTCAGAAGGTTTACGCTCTGCAGGGCGTTGAGATCAACGATAAGCATATTGAAACCATTGCCCGTCAGATGACCCGCAAGGTAAAGATCGAAGAATCCGGAAGCACCGACCTTCTTGTTGGCTCTGTTGTTTCAAGATACGAGCTCAAGGAAGCAAACGATGCTGTCCAGAAGCGTCTTGACGCAGGCGAAACAGGTCTTGCACCCGCAACGGCTTCTCCCGTTCTTCTCGGTATCACCAAGGCTTCGCTTTCTACCGAATCCTTCCTTTCCGCAGCTTCCTTCCAGGAGACCACAAAGGTTCTTACAGAAGCTGCCATCAAGGGTAAGATCGACCCGCTTCTCGGCCTTAAGGAAAATGTTCTTATCGGTAAGCTCATCCCCGCAGGTACGGGTATGCAGATCTACCGCGATATAGAAATAACAGACAAGAACAACGAGATACTCTTTGCCCCCGAATTCGAGGACAAGGAAGAACCCCCGGTAATGCCCAAGAAGCAGGACTTCTCCGATGATGCAGATGATGCGGAATCCGAAAACGAAAATGCTGCCGAAGACGGTCTTATGGCTCTCTTCAACATGGCATTTGACGATGAAGAAAATGCCGACGGCGGAGAGGATGCGGAAGAACAGACAGAAGCATCCGATGAAGAATAATTAAATATTCAAAACGTAAAACGGACACGCAAAAGCGTGTCCGTTTGAGCTTGTTGCAAAACCTGTCGAAAGTTTTTTGGTCAATGGCGTGGAGCGCAAACGGGCGATTCACGAATCGCCCCTACGTTTAGTCCTGCCATCACCAATTATTTGTAGGGGACATTCACGAATGTCCCGCAGGCAAATTGCAGATGTAATCGTTATTTTAAAATTTATTCTTGGCAAAAGAACTCTTGTTTTGTATAATATAGGTGTTGACAGTCGACAAATATAGTGTTATAATTGGAAAAGAGACAGATATTGAATTATAACTATCAAACACAAAGGAATTCAAACAACTACAAAACCCCATATTTTAAGGGTTTTGATCAATGGTCAGCACCGAAATTCAAGCCCTATGCCGAAAATTCCGGTTTTTCGGCTAAAACTCAGAATAACGGTTTTCCGACATTGGCACATTCGTTTGCCGCAAACTCTGTAAACAAGAATGACACAGGCAGCGGTGATACCATTAAGAAAACTGTTGCTGCGGCTTTAACGCGCAAATATCCCGCAAGGGATTATTCGCACATTTTTGATAATATCGATAACAAGACCGTCGAGAACAGTGCGGCTCTTGCCCGCAGCGTTATCAAAGAAAACGTCAGGCGCGGCACTTTAAGCAAGGAAGACCTTAAAGATATGCCGTATCTTTACGGAGGACTGACCCTTTTTTACGCAGCCAACGAAAAGAACAATACAAAGGCGGCAAATCTTTCCCACGCTCTTGCTTATACAAAGCAAGCCGCATCGGATATTTACAATACGCAGGTTCCGAAAAGTGTTTCGCAGAACAATCAGGTATCCGAAAACTATTTAAGCAGCGTACCTAATTATATAATTCAAGATGCGGCTGATTATCTGTATGACGCATATGATACTTTTTCAAAAAAGCATTTTGAGGAAAGAAATGTCCAAAACAGCCCGTTGCCTACATATGAAGAGGCTAAAACAAAAGGGTCCGGATGGTTGCTTTGCGATGAGAAGGAAAGCATATTTCACGATAACGGCAAAGGTGAAAAAGAAAAAAAGTATGTTCACCCTGACGGCAGAGAAGTTGTATTTGACGGTGACACCTTCGAAGTAATCACGGATCCGGAGCTTATGGGAACATATAATTATGGTAAATATTTACCCGAAGATTCGTATGAAAAAACTGTGCTTGGAACGATGGATTATGCAGTCGATGGGATATCACATTTTTGGCACGATGTGTTGCCGTATTTAATTTTTCTTAAAAGCAATACAAGGGAAGAGTTTGAAACCAAAATTAAGCCGTTTTTGGATTACCTTGCAAATGCGGGCATTTTAATTGATAACTCTGATTGATAACTCAAATCATGGCATATCCGGGTGTGCCATACTTGAGTTTTTGGGGGTTAGGTTTGGAGGTAATTATGGAGCAACATCCATTAGCTTTGGCACTGGCGCTTTTCTGCGGGTTGATACAAGCATCAATAGCCGTGATACGCTTTATGTTTCTGTTTATGGTGCAAATGTGGATAATGATCTTGGGAAATATCCCCGGCACGCCCATTTCTCACTACAAGCCCGCAGGGCATATTGAATTTCAGGAGAAAATTACAGATATGTACGATCTTTCCGAGGAGGAATGGCGAGAACAGATAGGCGATTACGCAAAGCCCGTGGGTGATGACGGTTACCTTTTTGCCTGTGTTGACAATAAGTATTCCGGAAACAATTTGAATATAGACCTTGCTGTGGTAACTCCCGACGGTGAGGGCGAATTCGTCGTCCGCTCCGTGTCGCTTGTCAGCAACAAAGACGGAACTGTGATATTCAGCCTTGAGGACGCGGATGAGGAGCTTAAAAACCACATATATACAAAGGCGTATAATGACACTGTTTTTACCACGGAAGTATCGCGGAAATGGTACCGCAAGGGCAACAGCTTAACGCTTACGGTGGATGTGGAGCATGAGGGCGAAATACATAACTGCGTTTTTGATGTGGAGATAATTGAGGAATACAGACCAACGTCCATAATGCCTACTGTGTGATGCTTAACAAATCAAATAAAGGCAACGAGGGGTGCAGCAAAAATAATTGCTGCACCCTTTAGCTTGTCGCAAAACCTGTCGAAAGTTTTTTGGTCAATGGCGTGGAGCGCAAACGGGCGATTCGTGAATCGCCCCTACGTTTAGTCCTGCCATCACCAATTATTTGTAGGGGACATTCACGAATGTCCCGCGGGCGGGAAAGGGTGCGGTATCGCAGGGGAACAACCGAAAATTTTATCTTCCAAATCAAAAAATGAAAAAAATAAGAAAAAACGCTTGACAAACAAGAACGAACGTTGTATAATATACGCATCAGGTAAATATTAGTTTATATTTGCCATGCGCGAGGGAACAATAATACGCCGAAAGAGCCGTACCGCAGCGGAAAAAACGGTGGTGGGGATGTTGAAAATGCTGAGATCATTTTTGCAACCCCTGTCGGGGTGTGTAAGCTTTAAAAAGGGAACGCTAAAGCTTTTCACACTCCGCAAAACATTCAAACAAAAAATAACAGAAAGAAAGGAATTTTATCATGCTAAAATTTTCGGTCTGCGGTCAGAGTATTTTTTGTGAATATTCCCCCGCAGCAAGCGACAGTATCGACTATCTCACTGCCTATTTCAGCTTCAGCCCCGACTGGTACGGGCTTACAAAAACAGCGCAGTTTACCCAGAATGACACGACCTACAATGTGCTTCTTGACCGGGACAAATGCAAGATTCCTGCCGAAATTGTGGCGGGGGCTCTTGAAATTTCCGTTTTCGGTCAGAAGGCGGAAAGTCCTATTCGCATAACAACGCTCAGTTGTTCGGTAAATATACGCAGATCCGGTTTTAAGACGGATGCGGAAACTCCCATTCCTCCCACCGAAGATCTTTATTCACAGCTTTTGGGAAGGGTTGATAAAGCGGTGGATAATATTCCGAAAAACCTTTCGGAATTCAATAACGATGCGGGTTATGCAAAGGTTTCTGATATCCCCAAAGTGCCCACAAAAGTATCTGCCTTTACCAACGATGCGTGTTATGCAAAAGTTTCCGATATCCCCGAAGTGCCCACAAAAGTATCTGCCTTTACCAACGATGTGGGTTATGCAAAGGTTTCCGATATTCCCGCAGTGCCCACAAAAGTATCCGCCTTTACCAACGATGCGGATTATGCTAAGGTTTCCGATATCCCCGAGATCCCCGCAAACGTTTCCGCTTTCAAAAATGACGTGGGGTATATTGCTCCCTCAAACGGCACTTTGAATGCCGGCGGCAACAGAATGCAAAATGTGGGTATGCCTCAGGATGATGCCGATGCCGCCACCAAAAAATACGTGGATGACAATATGACACATTTTGGCGAACTTGAAGTTTCCGTAAACGGCCCGATCACATCATTCAGCCATTCATCTCCCGGAAAATCGGTAGAATACGGCGGATATGACACAACATTGAAAGGTAATTTTGCTCATGTCCACGGAGCACACTATGTTACCATCAGTGCCGGTGATTACGTTGTGATAACGGATCTTTGCACACCTGAAAACGATACCGATGCCGCCACCAAAAAATACGTGGATGACAAGACGGGAGATGTGGAGGCTGCACTTGACGGCATTATTTCCATACAGAACAGTCTGATGGGCGGAGGTGCTTTATGAGTATTTCCGAAAAGCTGATTCAGATAGCACAGAACGAACAGAAGGTCTATGATGCGGGAAAGCACGCAGAATGGGAAGCGTTCTGGGATGCTGCGCAGGAAAACGGTTCGCTGACGAATATGCCATACGGTTTTTGCAGCAAGGTATGGAATGACACGACCTTCAAGCCCAAATACGACATAAGACCTGTCGGCAACGCAACATCGCTTTTCAGATACGCTCAGATAACAAATTTGCCGGGTATTCTCGAAAAGCAAGGGATAGTTATTGATTTTTCAAATGCCACAAACCTTGAATATCTGCTTCAGTGGAGCTCTGTCACGCGCATCGGCACAGTGGATTGTACGGGACTTACATCCCTTGACCTTAAAAGCAGCTTTGCCGATTGCCCGATAAAAACGATCTCTGAGCTGAGGTTAAAGCCGGATATAAAATTCTCAAACACCTTCAAAAACGCAAAGGAGCTTGAGAATATAATTATTGCCGACAAGAGCGGATTTACTGCGGGTGCTTATGGTACCGGTTCAGGGTTTGATTATAAATATTCGCCCGTTATCGGAAACGACCTTGATCTCAGCTCCTGCACAAAACTCACATGGACTTCGCTTGTATCGGTGATCTGTGCTCTGGTCGATTACAGCGGTGACGGAGGAGTTCACACATTGACTTTGGGAGAAGCAAATCTTAATAAGCTTTCCGATTCCGAAAAAGCCATGGTAACACAAAAAGGCTGGGTGCTTATATAAGAATATTACACACCTACTTGTTACAAATCGTTAATAAAACTGCAATTATTTTCGGGTGAAAAAGATTGCCGGCAGAACTATACTTAAACTGTAGTGTTATAATTGTGTTTTAAACACAAATAAGACAAGGTTGAAAGGAGAAAAACATGAAATCAAAGTTTTTCGCTGTTCTGCTGGCAATTTCTCTTTGTTTGAGCATTATGCCCGCAGGATTTTCATCTGCTGCATCGGAAACGGACTATAAAACAGTTTATGTTTCCAACAGATACGGCAGCGATTCAAACGACGGTCTTTCAGTACAGAATGCCGTAAAGACTATTAAAAAAGCTATAAATATCATAGGTACGTCAAATGACGGTCGTGTTATGGTGCTTGACGGTAAGGACGCAAACGGTAATCCCGAATATACCATCTATAACCGTTATTCCGGAAACGCTCCTTACGTTTTCGGTCCCAATAAGGTCCCGCTTGAGGAAATAACCCAGGATATGCTTATCTACGATGCACCTGCTCATACGGGTACCATCACCTACGAGGGCGATGCGACCGATTCCATCATACACTTCGGTCAGAACCACCTTGAGCTCAAGGGCCCCTCAGTTTTCAAAAACCTCACTATGGTCGAGGGCTGGAACACGGGTAAAAACTTTGTTACCCGTGGTCAGAGCTTTACCACCGAGGGAAATGTATATCTGATCAACGCAGGCGCTGCAGACGGCTCCAAGGGTGCGCCCAACGGCGGACTTACCGCGCCCCGTGACTATTATCCCATAGACATTGTGGGAAGAGGAAACATCACCACCCCCGGAACTCTGGTTCTGCCTGCAGGCAACATTCACACCACAGTATCCTTTGGCGGCTGGAGCGGTACATATACCATTTCCGCACCCCAGACGGTGGTTGTTAATGGAGCAAATATTACCACAGGTATCGGTATTGCGGGAAGCAGCAATGCCACAAAGAACTATTTCGACATTATAAACGTCGTTTATAACTCGGGTTCTGTTGCAAAAATATATGACCGTGCCACCACGGGTGTTACCACCGCAAAGGCTGTGCAGGTAATATGCAACAACGGAATGACTGTTACAAATACCTCCGCTGTTGTCGGAACGCTCGGAAACTGGAACATGAACTGTGCAAAGGACGATGGCTGTTCTCTTTACGTTACCGATACGGCGGGTACTTTTGAAGTACGTGGCACAAAGACCGCAGTTGCCGTAAATGATAGCGGCTCTTATTCGTCCGTGGACGGCCTTCTTACCGTTCCCGCAGGCACATATTCCGTAAGCTTTATCGATTCTATCTCTCCCATAACCGTAAAGTTTGACGGTGTGACGGCACAGGGTGAATATTTCAAGGGTACAGAGCTTACTCTGCCCACTCCCGAAGGAACTGACACAATGGAATTTATGGGCTGGATGCTCGACGGAAACACATATGAGGGCGGTTCCACCATTATGCTTCCCACAGATGCGGATGAGGTCGATTTCATATCAGTCTGGAACGAGATATCCGAAACCATAACAGTTTACCTTGATGCGGCAAACGGAAACGATAACAACACGGGTCTTACCGCAGATGCACCCTTTGCAACGCTCAGCAAGGCGTTTGCAACGGTGGACAGCTCACGTTCTCCTCAAAAGATCGTGGTACTTTCAGGACCCCTTGATATTGATCTGACTCTTCCCACCCACACCAATATGATAACAGTTATGGGCGACGGAGAAGAGGGTACTGAGCTTCGTATCGTCAAGAACAGTATTGAAATGGCGGGTCCCATTACTTTTAAGAATATCCATTTCAATGTTGTTACCACCCAAACAAAGTTCTTGAATCCCGCAAACCACACTCTGCTTTTCCTTGACGGTGTGACTTCTTCGGGAACCAATGCAAACAGCACTCTCAATGTGCATTACGGTGCAAACAACACCAACGGCCCCAGACAGAATATCACCATCAGCGGCGGTAATTTCGGTACTGTTTATGTTGGTTCATACTACAACACCGCAGTTCGCACAACTGCGGGCGCAGATATCGTCATCAACGGAGGCACCATAAAGACGCTTGCGCTCCGTGCAGACGGATATGCCGCAAACCATGTGGGCGTTTCCTTTACGGAGGATGTTAACATCACCGTAAACGGCGGTATCGTGAAAAGCTTTGCTACCCACAGCACCTACGGTGCGACTTTTGAAAAGAATCTCACATTCATTTTCAACAACGGCACAAGCTGTGACACCATTCCCGCTTATACCGTAAAGGGCGGCACATGGATGATGAGAAGCGCCGACACATTGGGCAACAAGCTCGAAACCTCGGGCACTGCAGGTAAATTCAACGTCATCGGCGGCAAGATCGCCATCGCAAGGAATGCCGACGGAGAAGCTTTCTGCTCGGAAAACGGAATCCTTACAGTACCTGCGGGAACATATGATGTGACATATACCCCAAGCATTGAAGATGCAAAGATTGCGGTAAAATATGACGGTGAGGATGACGGACTCGTTCACATAAAGGGAACGGCTCTTGTGCTTCCCGAAAAGGCAGACAAGCTTGATAGCACCTTTGCGGGTTGGATATACAACGGCACAACTTATGCTGCGGGAGAAAAATTTATGCTCCCCGAAAATGCATCCGAAATAAGCTTTACCTCCGCATGGACACCCATTCCGGGAGTTGCGGCTGCATATGTTTCAGCCGGCGGAAGTGATGATGCGGCAGGCACATACGATGCGCCCTTTGCAAGCTTTAACAAGGCTTTTGCAACGGTAGATTCCGCAGAAGCCGAAACAAGATACGTTGTGGTCATTGGCTCCATGGATATCGACATAAAGCTTCCCGCACACAACAATATGATAACCCTTATGGGCGACGGCAGCGGTGATTCAAGACTTTGCTTTATCAAAAACAGCGTTGCGACGTCGGGCCCTCTCACCATTAAGAATATCGACTTTGACGTTCAGGTAGCAAGCAAGTTCTTTGATCCCGAATCAAACGAATTTATTCTCGGCGAAGGCATAACCGTAAGCAGCGCCCAGAAGATAAACGTGCACTTCGGTACGCAGAACAGCAACGGTCCTTTGCAGAAAGCAACAATAAACAGCGGTGTGTATGCAAACCTTTACCTCGGAGCGGCTTACAACACCGATACCCGTACCACCGACGGTGCAGAGGTCGTGATAAACGGCGGTAACATAAAATCCTTTGCCATAGGTGCCGACGGCTGGCTCGACACACATCGCGGGGTCGTATTTACCGATAACGTAAATATCACCGTAAACGGTGGTGTTGTGGAAAAATTCGCAACACGTTCCACCAATATGAAAGCCTCCTTTGAAAAGGCACTTACCTTTGTATTCAACAACGGCACAAGCTGTGCGGACATTGCAGACTATGATGTGGCGGGCGGCACATGGATAATGAAGAGTGCCGATAAAGACGGCAACGCCCTGAAGCCTACACGCACGGCAGGTGAATTTGAAGTTGTGGGCGGTCTTACCGCACTTGCAACAGGAACCGACGGCACGCAGCATATTTCCGCAAGCGGTATCCTTTCCGTTCCCGCAGGCACATACACAGTTACCTATACCGAAACTGTTTATTACACCAACAACGGCACGGAGGTTGAATTCTATACCGATTACGAGATCGACCCCGCAGAGCTTCGCCATGCAACCATCGAAAACAAGCTGTTTATCGGATGGACAGATGCGGACGGCAACGGTGTGACAAAAACTTCCTTCAGCACCGGTGAAAAGCTTTACGCACAGTATGTGGATTTTGTGCCCGGAATAGGCGGCGACTTCTATATCAAGGGTGTGCAGATAAGACTTAACGGAGTTCCCGGTCTGCGCTATATCATGAGCAAGACCGATGCCATAACAGATTCCCTCAATACCGTGGAATACGGTGCGGTGATCCTTCCCGCAGGCTTCCTCGGAACAAAGGAGCTCGTTATCGACGGCACTTACAGCTATGGCGGCAAAACTTATAAATCCGTAAAGGTTGAAGGCAAAAACACCTTTAAGGATCACGGAGATTCCATAGACTATACTCTTTGCCTTACGGGTATACTTCAGCAGAACTACACACGCCTTTACACCGTAAAGGGTTATATAATCTACAACGACCTTCAGGGCAAGGAACAGGTGCTTTACACCGACTATTATTCCACAAATCTTTATAACATTTCAAAAGCGGCTCTTGCCGATACCGAAGCAAATTACACGCAGGAGCAGCGCGAATACCTTAAATCGATAAAGGACTACGTGGACGAAACAATGCGTAACGAATATTTCTCTCAGACAAAGACCGACATTGTCGGAACAGCAGCCGACCCCACAACTCACATTTACCGTCTTGGCGAAGAAGGCGTTTATGTGCGTGAATTCACATATGACACGGGCAAGGGCGGAGATGCCGTTGAGGTAGTTCAGCTCTCCGATACACATTTCAATCTCTGCAACGAGCGCGACTTTGAAGAAAATTACCCCGAGCTTATGAGCACCTGGCAGAACCGCCATGCGTTCAGATACCCCGGCACTCAGCCTGCGCTTGACAAGAGCATTGAGTATGCATCCTATTCCGACCGCATTATTGTTACGGGTGATGCTATTGACTATCTGTCATGGGGATGCCTTGAGCTGCTTTACAGATACATCTGGGATCCATACCCTGATACAATAATTCCCTTCGGCAACCACGAGGCGGTGCGCAGAATGCAGGGCGACGTGGCAGAATCCACCTCCATGCAGTCGAGATTCGACCTTCTTGCCGAAAACTGGAAGCACGACATTTATTACACAAGCGACATTATGAGCAATGATGCAGGCACCGAAAAGGTAATGCTTATCTCGCTCAACAATGCGTATAACTATTTCTTCGACGGTCAGGCGCAAAAGCTTGCGGCAGATATTGCAACTGCACGTGAAAAGCAGATCCCCATTCTTCTCTTTATGCACGTGCCGCTGCTCACAAGAAACCCCGCAGACAACAATGTGGCGGCTATACGCGTAAACGATAAGACCAGTTCTTCCTTCAATTTCTATAACACCTCCGGCTATATCGGAGATGAAACTGCGGGCGCAAGCTTTGATGTTTACGATCTTATCGTAAAGAATCCCGATGTTATAAAGGGCATATTCAACGGCCATATGCACGCTGATTTCTATACGGAGATCTTTTCCAGAAATGCCGACGGCACGGACAATCCCGATGTTGTGATTCCTCAGTACACTCTCACAGGCTCGGCTTATGAAACCGGTCACGCACTGAGAATAACGATCAAATAACAAACCGGGATGTCGAATATTACCCCGTACAAAAAATAAATATCAGATTGCTTGTGAATGGGCCCGGAACTGAACCGGGCTCATTCCTTTTGCTTTCATAAAGATCTCCGGGGCGGGTCAGCATTTCCCGGCGGTCACATGGGAAATTTCGGGTATGCAGCGAAACGCAGAGAGCCGGATTTTAAAAAATCCGCTCATTGTTTATTTTTCAAAAAATCGCATACCGTCATTGACTTTTGCAATACTTGGTAATATAATGTAATAAAACAAAAATGTGGAGGAGCTAACAGATGAAAAAGTTTCTTTTGCCTGAAAGCGGGAATTTTTACAAAGCCAATCTTCATTGCCACAGCACCTGGTCAGACGGCAAGCATTCCCCGGAAGAGCTTAAAAAGCTTTATAAAGAAATGGGTTATTCTGTTTTGAGTGTGACCGACCACAGGGGACTTTTCAGTCACTATGAGCTTGATGATGACGAATTTATCACCCTCACGGGAATGGAGCTTGATTTTGACGAGCGCCACGGAGTAAATTACGATGACTGCATAACCACCCATATATGTGCCATTGCAAAGGATAAAGAAAATTTTGTTCAGCCGGGGTTCGATCCAACGTACCGTGTGCCTAAGATGAAGTGGTCTGTGGACGAGGAAAAGAGAGCGCTTGCGCGCCCGTTCGGAGAACCTTTCCGTGACGATCATTGGCATATGTATGTGCAATATGTCATGAAAACATTGCGTGATAACGGTTTTTATGTTACCTATAATCATCCCACGTGGTCCTTTGAAAATTACCCCGTTTATATGAACTATACGGAATTCGATTGCCTTGAGATATATAATCACGGCTGCTTTATGAGCGGTTATGATGAGCACAACGGAAAGGTCTATGATGATATGCTTCGTCACGGCAGAAGAATAAACTGTCTGTGTGCCGACGATACTCATACCGACAGAGATTTGTTCGGAGGATTTACCATGCTGAAGGCGCAAAGCCTTACCTATGATAACATGATAGATGCTCTTGAAAAAGGCAATTTCTACGGCTCCACGGGTCCTCTTATTGATTCCTTGTGGGTGGAGGACGGATATCTCTGTGTAAGAGCGCAGACACCTGTGGAATTTATCCGCATGGTTTCGGGTCACCGCTATGCGGGGCGTGTTGCCTCCGATGACGGCACAAAGGTGACTGAGGCACGTTTCCTCATAAAACCCGATTGCTATTATATGCGCCTTGAGCTTGTGGACGGCTCCCGCAGGGCATACACTAATGCGTACTTTACGGACGAGCTTCTGGCTGATCGATGAGGTTTTTTACTATGAGAATAATGACAAGCAACATATGGGGCGACTATTTCGGAAACCCCGTGAGCGTACGCGAGGGCGGACTTTACAGCATTTTTACCCGCTATTCTCCCGACATTCTGGGATTTCAGGAAGTGACCGCCTCATGGTACAAGGGAGATGCTCTGAAGAAACTTTCGGAGGAGTATTTCTTTGTGGGTACCGAAATGTTTGAAAGCAAAAACTTCGTTCCTTTCTGCTATAAAAAATCGTCGGGGCTTGACCTTATTGAAAAGGGTTATGAATACCTTGCCGATACCCCCGACATATCAAAGGGCATAACGTGGGGAGTTTTTAAAAGCGATGCCTGCGCCTTTGCCGTTTGCAACACCCATTTCTGGTGGAAAGAAGGCAAAGAACACGACCGCATACGTGAAAAAAATGCAAAGCAGCTTTGCGAAAGAATGCAATATATCAGAGCGAAATATTCCTGCCCGGTTTTTGCCATGGGTGATCTCAACTGTACCCATCTCAGCACGGTTTTTGAAGTATTCTCCGAAAACGGTGTGCAAAAGCTTTTCGATAAAGCCGTCAAAAAAAGCGATGTCTGCTCTCACCACGGCGACCCCGTAAAGGAAAAGGACGGCACATACCGTGGCTGCAGAACACAAAAGGGTGCGGAGCTTTCCATAGACCACATCCTTATGCTCGGTAGGGCCAAGGTACTGCAATACACAGTAGTAGAGGATCAGGAAGCGCTGGATGCCACCGACCATTCCCCGGTTTTTGCCGATGTGGAGCTTTGACCGGAAAATCATCATGGAAAACCGCCATGAATTTTTATGACCGAATCATTTATCATTCATTTTAAAATCACGAAAGGATAACCGATATGGGTGTTACTATTTACAAGGACACGGAAAAACTTGAAGACAAGGTCTTCAAAAATCCCCCCGCCGAATATCGCGGCACCCCGTTCTGGGCATGGAACGGCGATCTTAAAAAAGAACTGCTTTCCGAACAGATAGATGCCTTCAAAAAAATGGGTCTTGGCGGTGCACATCTTCACGTGCGCACGGGCCTTGTTCAGGAATATCTCGGCAAAGAGCATATGGATTGCATTGCTCATTGCACAAAAAAATTCAAAAAGGAAAAAATGCTCTCGTGGCTCTATGACGAAGACCGCTGGCCCTCGGGTGCTGCGGGCGGTTATGTTACAAAAGACCTTAGCCACCGCATAAAATACCTTATATTTACGGTAAATACCCGTCCCCTTGACGGGCACAACACGCTTCTTGCCTGCTATGACGTGGAGCTTGACGAAAACGGATTTCTTGCAGCCTACCGCCGTGTGACGGAGGACGAAAAGAATATCTGCGGAACGCTCTGGCGCGCCTATATGGCAATTCCGCGAAGCGACTCCTGGTTCAACGGTCAGTCCTATGTTGATACCATGAGCCGTGAGGCGATCAAAAAATTCATAGACATAACCTATACTGCCTATGAAAAGACCGTCGGAAATGAGTTTGGCAAAACAGTGCCCGCCATGTTTACCGATGAACCCAACATGGGTTACAAGAAGATCCTTGCTTTTTCGGATGCAAAGACCGACATCACTTTCTCCATAACAAAAGACTTTGCAAAGGAATATATAAAAAATTACGGTTACGACCTGTTTGACCACCTTCCCGAGCTTTTCTGGGAGCTTCCCGACGGAAAAGTTTCTCCCCACCGTTACCGCTATCACGATCTTGCGTGCGAGATGTTCACCTCTGCCTTCTGCGATCAGTGCGGTGCCTGGTGCGAAAAGCACGGCATTCTTTTCACCGGTCATATGCTCCACGAGGAAACCCTTGGTTCTCAGACCGACTGTGTGGGAGAAGCAATGCGTAATTACCGCAGCTTCGGTCTCCCCGGAATAGATATGCTGTGCAACTACCATGAATACACCACGGCAAAGCAGTGTCAGTCGGCAGTGCATCAGTACGGAAGACCGGGTATGCTCTCCGAGCTTTACGGTGTTACCAACTGGGATCACGATTTCCGTGGTCACAAGCATCAGGGCGACTGGCAGGCGGCACTTGGTGTTACCACACGAGTTCAGCACCTGGCATACTATTCCATGGAGGGAGAAGCAAAGCGTGATTATCCCGCATCAATAGGCTATCAGTCTCCGTGGTATGAAAAATACAATTACATTGAAGACCATTTTGCCAGAGTAAACACCGCAATGACACGTGGCAAAGCCGATGTCAAGGTGGGAGTTATACACCCCATCGAGAGCTACTGGCTGCACTACGGTCCCAAGGACAAAACTTCCGAAATATGCACACAGATGGAAAACAATTTCCAGAATCTTATACAGTGGCTCCTTTTTGGTACCGTTGATTTTGATTACATCTGCGAATCCACACTTCCCACTCTTTGCAAGAAGGGAACCGCTCCCTTTAAGGTGGGCAAGATGGCGTATGATGTCATAATCGTTCCCGCGTGTGAAACTCTGCGTTCCACCACGCTTTCCCGTCTTGAAGAATTCTGCAACGCAGGCGGAAAGCTCATATTTATGGGAAATGCTCCCACGCTGTGCGATGCGCTTCCCTCGGAACGCGGAAAAGAGCTTTATGAGCGTGCCACCCACATATTCTTCGGAAAGACCGATATTCTTTCTCAGCTTGATGCTTATCGGGATATCTCCATCATCTGCACCAACGGTGTGCCCACAAGCAATCTGATTTATCAGCTTCGCCGCGAAAAGAACGGAACAAAATGGCTGTTTATAGCTCACGGCAAGGACTACACAAATGTGGACATACCGACATATCAGGACACGGTCATCACCATAAAGGGCAAATTCACCCCAACACTTTACGACACACTTACGGGAAAGATCTCTCCCGTTCCGTTCTGCATAAAGAACGGAAACACGGTAATAGACCGCAGATTCCACAACCATGACAGTCTGCTTCTGCGCCTTGATAAATATACCGCTCAAAGCGAAAAGGCAGCGGGAAAGGACACGGCTTACATTTGCGATGTTAAATTCCCATCCGTTGCGGATTACACCCTGAGCGAGCGCAACGTTTATGTTCTTGATATGGCGGATTACAAGCTCAACGACGGCGAATGGCAGGGCGAGGAAGAAATGCTCCGCCTTGACACCGCTTGCCGCAAGGCTCTCGGCTGGCCTCAGATGGGCGGAAGAATGGTTCAGCCCTGGCTTACTCCGGAGCCTGAGATCACAAACTTTGTAACATTGCGCTATAATATCAACAGTGAGATCGAAGTGAAAGAACCCTTCCTTGCCGTGGAAAAGGCAGATAAAGTAAAGGTATTTTTAAACGGCAAAGAAGTGATCTCCTCTCCCTGCGGTTATTATGTGGACCGACACATAGCACGTCTTCCGCTTCCGTCAATTCCCGCAGGAGCAAATACGTTAGAGCTTGTGTGTCCCATCGGTCAGCGCACGGCAGTGGAAAATGCATATCTTCTCGGAGATTTCGGTGTGAAGGTAGTGGGACGCGAAAAGACAATAATTCCCCTTCCCGAAAAGCTTGCTTTTGATGACATACGTTATCAGGGTCTGCCGTTCTACAGCGCAAATGTTACTTACAAGTGCGTCGTTAAGACGGACAAAAACGGAATTCTGTGCATCCATGCTCCCGCTTGGCGTGGTGCGCTCATTTCCGTAAAGGTCGACGGAAAAGAATGCGGAAACATTGCCTTTTCACCCTATGATGTAAATGTAAAGACTTCGGCGGGAGAGCACATTGTGGAGCTTACTCTTTACGGCACGCGCTTCAACACCTTCGGTCAGCTTCACTGCCACCACAACGAGGGATTCAAGTGGTACGGTCCCACCTCTTTCCGTACAGAGGGCGACCAATGGTCATACGAATACGAAACAAAGCCTGCAGGAATACTGCGTACTCCCGTATGCAGCCTTAAAAAATAAAAAGGCTTTACGTGCGATGACATAAAAAGAATACAGGCAGGCTGCGGCAAAAACAAATGCTGCAGCCTGTTTTTTGCGCCTTGTACGGATGCTGCCGCCCAGCCCGTCCCGCCGTGTGGACGATAGGTAAATACAAAAAAGTATGCCTGCAGCGAGCGTCCGTACGGCGGGGTGGGCGACCCCGTGGCTCAGGCAGATATGACGCATATGCAGTCTGAAAAAGCTTTTTTGTGCAATCCGATGCCTTTTTAAAACAAAGTGTGCAAACATTTATATAATATTTTTTTCTTAATACCGTTGCAATTTGCGCTACTTTGCGGTAAAATATCTATGTATATTTATTTAATACCGTTAATTAAGGAAGATCACAAATGTTCACCGTATTAAAAAAGGAATCTTTGAATCCCACAGTAACTCTTATGGAAATTTATGCCCCCTCTGTTGCCAAAAAAGCTCAGGCGGGACAGTTTATAATACTGCGTACCGACGAGCACGGCGAGCGCATACCGCTTACCGTTGCCGATTATGACCGAGAAAAAGGCTCTGTTACCGTCATATTTCAGATAGTCGGTGCCACCACCGAAAAGCTCAACAGAATCGCAGAAGGAGGATCCCTGCACGATTTCGTTGGCCCCCTTGGCCGTGCAACACACACCGACGGTCTTAAAAAAGTGGCAGTTGTCGGCGGCGGTGTCGGCTGTGCCATTGCGCTTCCCGTGGCAAAGGCACTTCACGAAAAGGGCTGCGAGGTACATTCTGTCATAGGCTTCAGAAACAAGGATCTTGTTATCCTTGAAAAGGAATTTGAAAACAACAGCACCCGTGTTTTGAAAATGAGTGATGACGGCTCCTGGGGCGAAAAAGGGCTTGTTACCGATGCTCTGCGCTCCCTTATAGAATCGGGCGAAAAGTATGACGAAGTCATTACCATAGGTCCCCTTGTTATGATGAAATTCGTGTGCGCCCTCACAAAGGAATACGGCATAAAGACCATAGCTTCCATGAACCCCGTTATGATAGACGGCACGGGTATGTGCGGCGGATGCAGACTGACAGTCGGCGGCAAGACCGTTTTCGCTTGTGTGGACGGCCCCGAGTTTGACGGACACCAAATAGATTTTGACGAAGCGATATCCCGCTCGGGTATGTACCGCGATTTTGAACGCCGCAAGCATGAGGACACCTGCAATCTTTTCAAAGCGGCATCGGAGGAAAAATAAATGCCTAATATGTCACTCAAAAAGAACCCCATGCCGGCGCAGAAGCCGGATGTCCGCAATAAGAATTTTGACGAAGTGGCGCTTGGTTATACGGCAGAGCAAGCCATAGACGAGGCAAAGAGATGCCTTAACTGCAAAAATATGCCGTGTGTTTCGGGCTGCCCCGTAAAAATACATATTCCCGAATTTATTGCCCTTATGGCACAGGGAAAATTTGAGGAAGCGTATGAGGTCATCTCCCGTGCATCCTCCCTTCCCGCCGTTTGCGGCAGAGTGTGCCCCCAGGAAAACCAGTGCGAGGGCAAGTGCGTGCGCGGCATCAAGGGTGAACCCGTGGCAATAGGCAGACTTGAGCGATTTGCGGCAGATTTCCACAATAAAAACACGTCACTTCCCGAAGAAAAGAAGGTCTGCACGGGCAAAAAGGTTGCCGTTATAGGCTCCGGTCCCGCAGGACTTGCGTGTGCGGGTGAGCTTGCAAATTACGGTTATCGTGTTACGGTCTTTGAAGCACTGCACCTTGCGGGCGGTGTACTTGTTTACGGTATCCCCGAATTCCGTCTGCCAAAAAGCATCGTCGCAAGAGAAATAGACGGGCTTGCCGCAAAGGGTGTGGAGATAGTGACCAACACCGTTGTGGGAAGAACCGTATCCATCGATGAGCTTATGGACGAGCAGGGCTTTGAAGCTGTATTTATCGGCTCGGGCGCAGGTCTTCCCAAATTTATGAATATTCCGGGAGAAAACCTTAAAGGGGTTTATTCCGCCAACGAGTTTTTAACAAGAATAAATCTTATGAAAGCGTATCTTCCCGAAAGTGACACTCCCGTGATGCACCCCCGCCGTGTTGCTGTGGTGGGTGGAGGAAACGTTGCCATGGATGCGGCACGTTGTGCAAAGCGTCTTGGGGCTGAGGTTTATATAGTTTACCGCCGCGGTATGCAGGAGCTTCCCGCAAGACACGAGGAAGTGGAGCATGCTGAGGAAGAAGGAATAATCTTCAAGACCCTCTGCAACCCGACGGAGATCCTGGGATATAAAAATCCCGACGATCCGAGGGACGCAAAAAACGGCTGCGTATGCGGCATAAAGTGCGTGGAGATGGAGCTTGGTGAGCCCGATGCTTCGGGAAGACGTCGCCCGGTGGAAAAGGCGGATTCCGAATTTACCATCGACGTGGACTGTGTTATAATGGCGCTGGGAACCTCTCCCAACCCGTTGATAAAATCCACCACGGAAGGACTTGAAACAAAAGAATGGGGCGGAATAGTTGCCGACGAAAAAGGTGCCACGAGCCGCAAGGGAGTTTTTGCGGGCGGAGATGCCGTAACGGGTGCCGCAACCGTTATTCTTGCCATGGGTGCGGGAAAGACTGCCGCACAAGCTATCGACAAGTACCTTAAAGGCAACGAATGATAAATATCCGATGGTTAAAAAAAGACGGGAGCAGCCGCGCTGCTCCCGTCAGCTTGTTGCAAAACCGTCAAAAGTTTTTGATAAAACTTTTTTCAAAAAGTTTTCAGAGTCAAAAGGCTCTGCCTCTTGTCGTCCTCCGCAGAGGACGAAACCCTTTTTGCGTTCGTAAAGCGCAGGAGTGGGTGAATTTTCAACCGGTTTACGGTTGAAAAGAGGGCGAACCCTCGCCGGGGGTTCGCCCTGAATTATTTAAAAAAGACTC
>JAFYUY010000011.1 GCA_017549405.1 Clostridia bacterium
CCGTAATGCTTTCCTGCTGAGTTTGTGATTGTCCGGTCATATAAACCCACATTTATAAATCGGAGTCCGATTTTTTCGCACGCAGGTATGCAGACCTCCCGTTCCTCCCGCTCCCCGAACATGAGTCGGAAAAGACCGGAGTTAAACGGATGTTGGTAGCACAAAGCCGCGAATAGGACACCACCTTGCGTGAGCAGGGTTTCTTCTGTCGGATAACACGGCCCGGTGGGGTTTTCTCAGAAAAAATTTTGATCTGAAACACAAGAATACCGATGCCGCATTGACGTCATCGGTATTTTTTTAAATTCATATACATAAAAGGGGGCTTTTTCGTGTCCGCAATATACACAAGTGCCGATATGCTGATCGGCAAAACACCTTTGTTGGCACTTTCAAATTACAGAAAACAACATAAGCTTTGTGCAAACATCATTGCAAAGCTCGAATACTTAAATCCTGCAGGTTCCGTTAAGGACAGGGTTGCAAAAAAAATGATAGACGATGCGGAAAGAGCGGGACTTCTGCACGAGGGATCTGTTATAATTGAACCCACTTCGGGAAACACGGGAATAGGTCTTGCAAGTGTTGCGGCTTCCCGCGGGTACCGTGTTATTATAGTTATGCCCGACACGATGTCGAAAGAGCGCCGCACCCTTATGAAAGCCTACGGAGCGCAGCTCGTTCTCACTGACGGAAAACTCGGTATGCGCGGTGCCATAGAAAAGGCGGAAGAGCTTGCACGGGAGATGCCGGGAAGCTTTATACCGGGGCAGTTTGAAAATCCGTCCAATGCGGCAGCGCATTTTGAAACTACGGGGCCTGAAATATATGCCGATACCGACGGCAAGGTCGATGTTTTTGTGGCAGGTATCGGAACGGGCGGAACTGTTACGGGTACTGGAAAGTATCTCAAATCAAAGCTGCCTTCCGTAAAAATAGTGGGTGTGGAACCCGCAGATTCTCCTGTTTTAACACAGGGGAAAAGCGGACCTCACGGTCTGCAGGGAATAGGAGCGGGTTTTGTTCCGGGCGTCCTTGACACATCGGTTTATGATGAAGTGATGTGCGTGACCACGCAGCAGGCATATGATGCGGTGCGTACTCTCGGCAAGACCGAAGGGGTGCTTGCGGGCATATCCTCGGGAGCTGCACTTTATGCGGCAACACAGCTTGCAAAATGCCCGGAAAATGCGGGGAAAAATATAGTTGTTCTGTTGCCCGACGGTGGAGACAGATATCTTTCCACGGAATTGTTTGATGAATAAAAAATTGCCCGCAAGGGCAATTTTATTTTACCGAATTTTTATACTCCGTAGGAGTCATATTTGCGTTTTTCTTGAATACATGGGTAAAGTATGTGGGAGTGTTGAAACCAAGCATATCGGATATTTCCGCGCACGTGTATACGTTTTTGCGGATGAGCGTCTTGGCTTCTTCTATTTTTAAAGCAGTGTGGTATTCCAGCACCGTTTTTCCCGTCAGCTTTTTGAAAAGCGTACAGATATATGTGCGGCTGTAATTTGTGCTGCGGCAAAGGTCATTTATATTTACATTCCGATATATATTTTTTTCAAGAAAATCAATGCAGTTACTTACGATCTTATTGTCAATAATGTCGCGGGAGGTGGAGTATTCACCGCCCGAAGTGTGGCGCATAAGCTCAATAAGCAGCTGCTCAAGGTGGGTCTTTATCATTTGTTCTCCTCCGATGGCGGGCGAGGGGAGAAGCTGCAATTTGCCATCTTTCATAGGGAACACAAAGGTTTCGGCGGCATTTTTCAGTATTTCTTTCACATGATGCCGCATATCTTTTGTAAGACTGCCCGAAAAACCGTCGAAATAGCTCATAGCGGCGGAATTTGTGGTAAATGTTATAACTACCACATTTGGCGGATCGTCTTTTTCCGAGCGTATAGCATGAAATTCATTGGGTTTGTGAAACACGATGCTCCCTTGCGACAATCGAAGACTTTTTTCGTCAGCTTCCACTATTGCCGTGCCCTTGTCGACGTATACTGCTTCCCAGAAATTGTGACGTTCTCCCGAGAATACAAAATCTCCTCCGAATTCGTTATAATACATCGTAACTATGCTGTTTATTTTTACCGTGTCAGAAATACGGTGTTTCAGATAGCCCATTTTATCCCTGCTCTCTTGTGAACAATATTGTCAGAATATGATACAATAAATGCTCGATATTTATATAAAAAAGTGTATCATAAAAGTAAGAAAAAATCAACATCCAAAGGAGGTTTTTGAATGAAAAAAGGTATCAGCTATTGGTCGTTTACGGGCAAAAGCTATAAAGAAGCCTTTGAGTATGCAAAAAATGCAGGTTTTGACGGTGTGGAGGTGACACTCAATCCCGAGGGCGAAGTTACGATGGATACACCGGACGAGCAAATACTTGAAATCAAAAAACAGGCAGATGAGGCAGGGATTGAACTGTACAGCGTTGCCACAGGCCTTTTTTGGTCTTACTCTTTCACCTCGAATGACAAAGCTGTGAGAGAAAAAGCCATAAAGATCGCGCGCCGCGAACTTGAGATCGCAAAGCTTCTTGGCTGCGATTCTGTGCTTGTGGTTCCGGGACTTGTGGATGAAGATACACCGTATGATGTGGCTTATGACCGCGCACTATGTGCCATGCGTGAGCTTGCCCCATATGCTGAAGAACTTGGTGTTATGGTGGGGGTTGAAAACGTGTGGAATAAATTCATGCTCTCCCCACTTGAATACCGTGATTTTATAGATAAGGTGGGTTCATCTTACGTGAAGGCATATTTTGATGTCGGAAATGTGGTATACGATGGCTGGCCGGAGCAATGGATAAGTATTCTCGGAAACAGAATATGCAAGATACATATAAAGGATTATATCAGAAATGACAGAACTCTTGCGGGCTTTTGCGAACTCCTTGACGGAGATGTGGATTTTGCCAAGGTGTTAGCTGCCCTTGAAAGCGTGGGATACAACGGTTTCTGTACGGCGGAAATGTTTGCCAAAGATGATAAAACGGGATTCGATGCCGTTGAAAAGGCGGCTCAGGCATACAAAAAAATATTTATGTAATGCAGAAAGGAAAGAACAAAATGATAAAAGCAGGTATTATAGGCATAGGCTCCATGGGACGTGGCCATCTTAACAATTATATTAAATTCATGCGTGAAAACAAAGGCATTGAGCTTGTGGCGATATGCGATGTGGATGAGAAAAAGTTTGAAAACTACAAAGCAGATTTCAATCTTGAAGGAGTTGCGGACGGCAATTTTGATTTTTCAAAATTCCGTTGCTACACAAATGTGGATGAAATGCTTGAAAAGGAAACGGAGCTTGACATGGTGTCCGTTATCGTGCCCACATATCTTCACTGTGAAATATCATGCAAATGCCTTGAAAAGGGAATAAACGTATTCTGCGAAAAGCCAATGGCTTTAAACCTTGAAGAGTGCGAAAGAATGATAACTACCGCAAAAAAGGCGGGCAAAAGACTTATGATAGGTCAGTGCCTGAGATTCTGGGGCGAATATAACTATCTTAAAGAGTGCGTTGAAACCGAAAGATTCGGTAAAGTCATCGCGGCATATTTCTACCGCGGCGGCAGCACTCCCTTGTGGTCATTCGGAGATTGGTATCACAAAAAGGAGCTTGGCGGAGGTGCCATATACGATCAGCACATTCACGATGTGGATATGGTAAACTATCTTTTCGGAATGCCCGAAAAGGTGTGCTCCACGGGTATAAACTACTATGAGGGAAGTAATTTCGATGCCGTTTCCACGAATTATATCTATCCCGACGGAAAAGTTGTAAACTCACAGAACGACTGGTGCCAGGCTTGCGGATTCGGAGCATTTTACAGAGTTAATTTCGAGAAGGCGACGCTTGTTTACGATAATACAGGTCTTCATGTTGCGGATGCATCCGACCGAAACGGCAAGATAGATCTCGAATATAAAGGAACCTCATATAAGGATGTGGAAGTTTCAAAAGAAAGTGCGTACGAAACGGAAATACTGTATTTTGCGGACTGTATCAGAAATAATAAACCTGTAGATTTCAACACACCCGAAGACAGTATGTCGACAATAAAGCTTGTGCATGCCGAAATTGAATCATGCGAAAAGAAAGGTGAACCCGTAAAAACTGTCTGACCGGTAAATTTCAAAATGACTCTTCTAAAATGTTGACTTATGTTTTTTAATTTGATATAATATCAGTGCAATAACATATGTATACACATTTTTATACACAAGGGTGATATTTTTGCAAATGATTTTGAAAACACTGTTTTTGCTCATAGTATCCGAAATCGACGGAAAATTGCTTTCTGAAGAGGTCAAAGCAAATATAAGCGACGATATGTTGCAACAGCTGTATAACATATCAAAAAAACACGAGATAGCAAATCTTGTGGCTTCTGCTCTGGAAAAAAACGGTCTGTTGAACAGCGAGAGCGAGGTTGCGGCTAAATTCAAAAAGGCTGCCATGGCGGCTGTTTTGAACTATTCAAGACAAAAGTACGAGCTTAGTGCCGTATCAGAGCTTTTTGAAAAGGAAAAGCTCCCGTTTATTCCGCTCAAGGGCTCCGTTATAAGGGATTATTACCCCCAGCCTCATCTGCGTTCAAGCTGTGATGTGGATATTTTGGTACATCACAAGGATCTTGACCGTGCAACTGATCTGCTTTGTGAGAATTTCGGATATGAGAAAAAAAGCATGGGTGCACATGATATTTCCATGTATTCTCCCGGAAAAGTACATGTGGAATTGCATTTTGATCTTGTGGAAGACGGCAGAGTGAACAGTGCTGCAAAAGTTTTGGGAACAGCGTGGGATACTGCGCTTTCAGCGAAAAACTGCAGATATCATATGGAAATGACAAAGGAAATGTTCTGCGTCTATCACATCGCTCACATGGCAAAGCATATGGGCAATGGCGGATGCGGAATAAGACCTTTTATTGACCTGTATATTTTGAAAACAAAATTCGGATATGATGAAGAGCGCCTTCTGGCTTTGCTGGAAACGGCAGGACTCCGAAAGTTTTATGACGGAGTGAGCGATCTTTGCAATGTCTGGATGAACGGCAGTTCACACAACGCCACTACGGAAACACTTGAAAAATATATTGTGAACGGCGGTGTTTTCGGAACCGTAAGTACATATGTTGCGGCAAAACAGCAGAAAAAACAGAATAAATTCAAATACTTTCTTTCCAGAATGTTCTTGCCGTACAGCATCATGAAGTACAAATATCCATATGTGGAAAAGCATAAATGGCTTTTGCCCGTGGCGCAGATATCCCGCTGGTACGGAATTCTCTTTAAACGCAAAAAGATCGAAAGAACGATGGTTGAAATGAAGGCGATGCGTGAAATTGACGATCATACCATAAACACCGTCAGAAATCTTTGGACACAACTGGGATTATAAAAACGCACAAAAAATCCGCCGTCAGGCGGATTTTTGCTATTTGGATCATTTTTGAATTTATACGTATTCCGGAAGCTTTTTGCTTCTTTTACCTTCGTATTTAAAGCTTATGACATATGCTATAATGCAGATGGGCAATGCCGTGAAAACGTCTATCACCGAATGCTGCTTCAGAAATACCGTTGACATACAAATAAGAATATTTGTTATCTGTGCGGCGATTTTTATTTTTTTGCCCGCAAACTTTGCGTGTATTACCGCGAAAGTCGATGCAAACGATCCGAAAACATGAACCGACGGACAAATATTTGTGTTGGTATCAAAGTTGTAGAACGATCTCATAAAGTCGGTAAGGAAATTATTGCGTTCAAAAACGGGAGGGCGCAAAAACTGAATTGTGGGGTATGTAAAATAGCTGATAAGTGCGATCGTATAGGTTATGATTATAAAAGTCATCATTTTGTTGTATGTTTCAATATCGTAAAAAAGCGTGTAGGCGATCATGATGACGATATATAAAAACCAGAAGATATACGGAATGAGAAAGAGTTCGTTGAAGGGTATTATATCATCGAGTCCGCAATGCATGACATGGAATTCTTTGCCGAGTGATGACATATATCTGGGGTAGCAGTTTTCCAAAAAAGCAAAGAGCACGCAATAAATCGGCCAGTAGAGCAATAAAAGCAAATGACGGAATCTTTCCGAAAAAAGATTTGACGGCCGAAGCTCAAGGTAATTTATGCTGGGTTCAGGAAAGTGAAAAGAAAACTTCATGTGGAATCTCCGAAACAGAAATGTTATGCGGTAATACCGCATTCGCAGGCTTGGCGCTCGAGGTATCGCTCAAGAAGATGCACAAGGCGCGGACGGTTGTAGCGTTGGATTATTATGAACGGCAGATTGATAAAAACAAATATTAAATATACAATAAAAGCGGTCTTTGCTTTGAAAAAACGAAAGCTTCCAAGACCCGTTGCCATAAGAATGATGTGAACAAGTTCCGCAACGCAGGTCTCTTTTATCATAAGCTGCAATGTGGCAACATCAAGGTGCCCCGTTATATTTTTTGGCGGCATGAAGCTTGTGAATACTTTGCTCATATCGGGTAATTTGCTCTGCCAGGATTTTATACTCAGCTTTTCGTATATCTCTCCGTCTTTTTCAAAAGGCAGAGCACGGAAGGGGAACTTATCGGGGTCTAAAAAACGTTCCGGAATAACCCTTCCAAAAAGAAAAAGCATAAAACCCGTCAGGGTATAATATGCAGCACAACGTAAAAGGCTCATAAAATACTCCCTTTGTCTTTTCGCACGCATAAAAATGCGTTTCATCAATAACAACTATTACTAATATTATAGCATTGCCCGTATAAAAGTCAACACATTATTCTTAAGAAAAAATTAATATTATGTCAAAACCTATGAAAAAGTAAAAACATGTTGACTTTTTTGGTGTTTCTGATAAAATCTTATTTGGATGAATCAATTAAATATATAACAGGTGAAACATGAAAGATATCGTTGGATTTGAAATAATTGCACATATACATTCGGATTTTCCGTCGAAATTCGGTATCCCGCGGCAAAGCAGCCTTTCGGGAAATGTAGCAAGAATAGTTTTTGAAAAAGAATACCGCGTGGAGGACGCTTTGCGGGGGATAGAGGGTTACAGTCATTTGTGGCTGATATGGAAGTTTTCCGAATGCGAAAAAGAAGGATGGTCACCGACCGTGCGCCCGCCAAGACTCGGGGGAAATAAACGCATGGGAGTTTTTGCCACACGCTCACCATACAGACCAAATCCCATAGGACTTTCCTCGGTGGAGCTTGTGGGAATCGAAAAAACCGCCGAAGGCAGTGTGCTCGTGGTGCGTGGGGCGGATCTTATGGATAAGACGCCCATCTATGACATAAAACCGTATCTTTCATTTACGGATAGCCATCCCGATGCAAAATGCGGCTTTGCCGACGAAAGCTTCGGAAAAACTCTTGAAGTTGTTTTTCCACCGGAACTTTTGGAAAAAGTTCCGTGTGAAAAGAGAAATATACTTTTTGAAATACTTTCGCAGGATCCTCGACCCGCATATATAGAGGATGCCGAAAGAATATACGGTTTTGGCTTTGCGGGAATGGAAATAAAGTTTAAAGTGGAGAAAAATGTTCTTGCCGTGGTGGATGTGTTGAATAACCGCGAGGCTTGATTTTTAAAACAGCTGTTCAAAAGTTTACTTTTTCGGCTTGATATATGTGAATAAGTGTGATAAAATATAATTTAACAAATATTTGAAATAAAGGTGAAGATTTTGGCTGAAAATAAGAATAATACTAAAAAACCCACTTCGGAAAGTCTTATTCCAAAGGGAACCAAAAAACCAAAGGCATCTTCCGCACCAAAAGCCGGTGCGGTCAAGACGGCAAATAACGATAACAAAAAAGCTCCGTTAAAAAAAGCAAATGAAAAGGCAGCCCCGGAAAAGAAGGAAAGAATGCCGATAGATGAAAACTCAATGTTGTTCAATCTCATGCCCTACCTTCTCGGCTTTGCGGGAATTTTTGTGGCATTTTGCCTTGCTTTTCCCGATAGCACGGGATTTTTGGGGAATATTACATATCTTTTGCGCCAACTGCTTTCTTATGCAGTGTGGGCAATACCACTATTTATGTTTTTCGGTTCATTTAAACTGAAAACCGATATGCTGAAAGGACGTGTGGGGCAGAAATTTGCTTTCAGTGCGGTGTGCACTGTTTTCATATCGATCTTTGTGGCATTGTTGTATCTTAACAGCGGAACGGAAGCGCAGAATCCTTTCAGCGATATAAAGCTTTTTGCCGAGCAGGCAAAGGAATATAAAAACGGCGGTCTTGTGGGCGGAATACTTGGTCTTTTCCTTTACAAGATCACGGGCAGCGCGGCAATATTTATTGCGGCATTTATAGTGCTTATACTTTCTCTGTTTGAGTTTGGCTGTACTCCCGAGGATATTGCCGCATACCTCAGAGACCGCATCCGCGAAAGATATCATGATCTCAGAAGCCGTAAGCACGAGAAATATGTTCCTTCAGCGCAAAATCCCGTTCCTGCGCAGGAAGTTCCTTGTACCGGGCAGAGAAAAAACACAACAACGGAAAAGCGTGTTCATACTACCTACCGTTGCAACAGGGATCTTGCTTACCATCTTACGGGCAAAAATATAGATGTGGATATCGGAGATTCAAAACCCGCCAAGTCTTCTGTTTTTGACAGCATAGTTGTGCAGGACAGTGAGCTCAGCAAAAAAATGCTCAAGGCAGAAAATGTTGCAAATGCTGAGCGGGATATAGAGCTGATAGCAGGTCAGGAAAATGCTGAAAATGCGGTTGTTCCTGATGCTGCACCCTTTGATATGGCAGAGCAGGAAGCACAAAACAACGATGATGCGGTGTCAAAAGAAGAATCCTTCGCAGTTACCGATGTCAGCGGAATATTTGCTGACGGTGCGGTGATAGAAGCGGGCGGTATGGCAATGAATACATCGGTGCTTGACGGAGACGTCATAGATCCTTCGGAGGGCTCTGAAATAGTTTCCGAGGTCTCCGACAGCGAAGGACTTGAAGTGCACAGCGGAGAGCTTACAGTCCAGCCGCGTCCCACGCTGGAGGAGCTTTATTCCTATCCTTCCGAAGAACTACTTAAGGCTGATCCAAACCCCACGACCTTTACCGTTACGGAAGAGCTTAAAGCTACCGCTGTGAAGTTGGTGGATACCCTTGCGAACTTCGGAGTGCGCACAAAGATAACAAATATAAGCTGCGGACCGACGGTTACCCGTTATGAGTTACAGCCTGAGGTCGGTGTGAGAGTAAAATCAATACAGAATCTTGCGGATGATATTGCGCTTCATCTTGCGGCATCAGGCGTACGTATAGAGGCACCCATACCGGGAAAAGATGCGGTTGGTATTGAGATCCCAAACAGAACTGTATCTACCGTGTATATCCGCAACCTTATTGAAAATCCCCAGTTCCGTAATCTCAAAAGCAGGATCTCCGTGTGTCTTGGTATGGACGTTGCGGGAAGCCCTGTGTATATGGATATTGCAAAAATGCCCCATCTGCTCATTGCCGGAGCTACGGGTATGGGTAAATCTGTTTGTATAAACAGCTTTATCATAAGCATTCTTTATAAAGCGCGTCCGGATGAAGTAAAGTTCATACTTATCGACCCCAAAAAAGTGGAATTCAGTCTTTACAAAGGCATTCCCCACTTGCTTGTTCCCGTGGTGAACGATCCCAAAAAGGCGGCAGGCGCTCTCGCTTGGGCAGTCTCCGAGATGGAACGCAGATTTGTGCTCATAGAAGAAGTGGGCGTGCGTGATATAAACGGTTATAACGAGGCTACCAAAAACGATCCCGAAAAGCCCCGCATGAGCCAGATAGTAATTATCATAGATGAGCTTGCCGACCTTATGATGACGGCACGCGATGAGGTGGAAAATTCCATTTGTCGTCTTGCTCAGAAAGCAAGAGCTGCGGGTATGCATATCGTTATCGGTACGCAGCGTCCCTCGGTAGACGTAATCACGGGTCTTCTCAAGGCAAACATTCCCTCAAGAATAGCTTGTACCGTGGCATCGCAGGTAGACTCACGCACCATTATTGATATTTCGGGTGCGGAAAAACTTATCGGTAAGGGCGATATGCTGTTTGCACCTGTCGGATGTCTCAAACCCATTCGTGTGCAGGGTTCCTTTGTCAGCGATAGCGAGGTTGAAGCCGTGACCGATTTCCTGCGCTCCAATTTCACCGCAGAATACGATAAGAGTATTATTGATGATATCGAAAGAGAAGCGGCGCGTTGTGGCGAAAAGAAAAAGGGCAAGGGGGATTCCGGTGACGATGCCGATGCTCCGTCCAAGTCCGGTGGCATTATGGACAGTGATGAAATGATATTGCCTGCTATCCAGGTTGCTGTAAGTGCAGGACAGCTCTCCACATCTCTGCTTCAGAGAAAGCTTTCTCTCGGTTATGCGAGAGCCGCAAGAATCGTGGATGTGCTTGAACAAATGGGTGTGGTGAGCGGATTTGAGGGCTCAAAACCCCGCCGTGTTCTTATCACAGAGAATCAATACATGGAATTGAAAATGCGCCACGAAGGTGGCGGAGAAGAGTAATTCTCGATGAAATTGTTGAAAACGCACAAATTCGAACGCCGTTTTTGTGCGTTTTCTATATCAAGTGATAAAACTCGAAAAAAATGCAAAAAAAATCAAAAAAAGTGTTGACAAACGCATATTATTCTGTTATAATAAGCAGGCGGAGTTGAGGGACGGAACAAAACAAAGCCACTCCACCACTCTAATATGGCGGAATAGCTCAGTTGGCTAGAGCGTCCGGTTCATACCCGGCAGGTCATTGGTTCAAGTCCAATTTCCGCTACCATTCACCGGCAGGCAGCGGCTCGTCGGTTGAGAATGGCCCGTTGGTCAAGCGGTTAAGACACGGCCCTTTCACGGCTGTAACATGGGTTCGATTCCCGTACGGGTCACCAACTTAAAGACAGATTTCTTTATGAAGTCTGTCTTTTTTCTTTGTTTCGTTTTATAAAGCTTTTCCGAAAAAACAAACATAAGAACCGAAAAAAATTGTTTACAAAACTTTGTGTTTGATATATACTTTAATTATGATGCAAAATGTCGGAGGTGTATTATGAAAAAACAGCTTCTTTCCGGAACCTGGGATCTATATGGATATGACAGTAAAATGACTGTTTCAACTCCCGCCGAACTTGAACGCTGCACAATAAAGATAAATGCTGCAGTACCGGGAAATGTGGAACTTGATCTTTCAGCAAGCGGATATTTGCCCTGCGATCTTTATATGGGAGAAAACATAAAAAAGACTGAGGATTATGAGGGCTACGGCTGGTGGTATGTCCGCAGCTTCAAAAAGCCTGTTGATTGCCGTGGCAGGGTATTTCTGAATTTTGAGGGTGTTGACTGCCTTGCAGAATATTATCTCAACGGTGAAAAGGTGTTTGCTTCAGAAAATATGTTTATTCCCCATGAGTTTGAAGTGACGGATAAACTTTGCGAGAATAATACTATTGCTGTACATATACGTTCGGCGATGAAAGATGCATATATAAAAAAATATAAAGCTTATTCTGTTGCAAACCACAGAGATAACCATACCCTTGAATCTATATATGTGCGTAAGGCGCCACACAGCTACGGATGGGATATCATGCCCCGTGCCGTGTCTGCGGGTCTTTTCAAGGATGTCTGGCTTGTGGAAAAGAGCGATTACGAATTCAACCAGCTTTTCTGCTATGTTCACAGATTCGATCCTGAAAAGTCTGTTTTGCGTGTGTGCGCAGAGCTTGATATCCCTTACGGAGAAAAGCTTGAACTAAAGGTGGAGGGAACGTGCGGAGATTCGTGTTTTTCTGCCGCAAAAATGCTGGAATTCAAATCGGCATATATGGATATAGATGTAAATTCCCCCAAGCTCTGGTGGCCCCGGGGTTACGGGAAAGCCAATGTTTATGATTGCAAAGCCTATATCCTTAAAGACGGAAATATTGTGGCGACCCATGTGTTTACAACGGGTATACGCAAAGCAGAGCTTGATATGACAGAAGTCACCGACGGCAAAAACGGAAGATTCCGCTTTATTATAAACGATGTTCCCGTTATGTGTATGGGTTCCAACTGGGTACCCATGGATGCTTTCCATAGCCGTGACCGCGAAAGA
>JAFYUY010000074.1 GCA_017549405.1 Clostridia bacterium
CGGAATAACCCGCATAACCGCCGACAGATGTGCGGGAGCCGCCCGACACCTGGGAGATGCCGAGGTGGAGAAGACGTGATCTCACCTGTTCGTTTTCACGGGTGGAGATTATCATGCCCGTGTAAGGCACCGCAAGGCGGATGCAGGCAGTTATTTTTGCAAATGTGTCGTCATCAATGCCGTTGTCAAACTGATCGGGGTCAATGTCGTCCGCACGCTTAAGCCTTGGAACGCTTATGGTGTGGGGACCCACACCGTGAACAGCTTCAAGATGTTCCGCATGCATAAGAAGTCCCGCAAACTCGTATTTGTAAAGTTCAAGGCCGAAAAGAACACCAAGACCCACATCGTCGATTCCGCCTTCCATGGCTCTGTCCATGGCTTCGGTATGATAAGCGTAGTTGTGCTTGGGACCGGTGGGGTGAAGCTCTTCGTAGCTCTTTTTATGGTATGTTTCCTGGAAAAGGATGTATGTGCCGATTCCCGCCTCCTTGAGCTTGCGGTAATTTTCAACGGTGGTGGCTGCAATGTTTACGTTCACGCGGCGGATATCTCCGTTTTTGTGGTGAACGCTGTATATGGTCTTTATGCATTCAAGGATGTATTCTATGGGGTTGTTTACCGGATCCTCACCGGATTCGATGGCAAGTCGTTTATGACCCATATCCTGAAGTGCGATAACTTCTGCACGCACCTCCTCCTGGGTGAGCTTTTTGCGCGGTATGGTCTTGTTTTTGATGTGATAAGGGCAGTAAACACAACCGTTTACACAGTAGTTGGAAAGATAAAGGGGGGCAAAAATAACAATTCTGTTGCCGTAAAAAGCAAGTTTTATCTCTTCGGCAATTTTATATATCTCCTGTACCTTTTCGGGAATGTCGCAGGCAAGGAGTACCGATGCCTCGCGGTGGGTAAGTCCCGAGCAGGTGTAACCGGTTTCGGTCTTTTTCGGTCTTGCCTTTTCGAGGATACTGTCTATAAGCTCGATGTTGTTTTTGTTTGCCTCGGCATATGCTATGGTTTCAAGTATTTCGCCGTCATTTATAAATTCTTCGGCTTTAAGGGATTTGGGATCGTATATTGCCATGATGTTTTTTCCTTTCTGTCATTCATTTTATAATATCACCACGGACTGTGACCACTTCATAGCCTATGGCGTTCATTTGCTCTTTGAGAATTGCAAGACTACCTGCGGATTCCGCACCGTCGGAGACCTTTCCGTTGTAAAGCATATATTTTTTGCGCACCGATGTGGGCGAAAGATTTGGCATAACAACGTTTGCGCCCGCAAGTATTCCGCGCGCCCTTCCGTCGGAAGAAACCGTTCCCAGCGCCGTTGTGGCGGGGAGCAGGATATTCGGCTTTATAAGGCGGATGAGCGACAACAAAAAGCAGGTAAGCTCGGGAGTTCCCGGGGGATATTCTCCGAACGGGGTATCCTTGTGGGGGATAAAGGGGCCTATACCACACATATCGGGAGAAAAATCTGCTATAAACTCAAGGTCTTTTGCAAGCATCTCCGATGTCTGATGGGGAGAACCGACCATAAAACCGCATCCGACCTGGAACCCTGTTTCTTTTAAGTCGTAAAGGCACCTCATTCTGTTTTCAAAGCTCATATCGTCCGGGTGAAGCAGAGAGTAGTGCCCGCAGTCTGCCGTTTCGTGGCGCAGAAGATATCTGTCTGCCCCCGCATCTTTCAGTCTTTTATAGCTCTCGCGGCTCTTTTCTCCGAGTGATAAGGTGACAGCGCAATCGGGGAATTCTTCTTTTATACCGAGTGTTATGCCGCACACCGTGTCATCGTTGAAAAACGGGTCTTCACCGCCCTGGAGCACAAAGGTGCGCATACCGATGGAATACCCCTCACGGCAGCATTCCATTATCTCATTACGAGTCAGTCGGTAACGGTCGGCACAGGAATTTCCCGCGCGGATACCGCAGTAAAGGCAATTATTTTTGCAAATGTTGCTTATTTCAATAAGTCCGCGTATAAAAACGGAATTGCCGTAAATTTCCTTGCGCTTTTCAACTGCAAGCTCCGCTGCAAAATTTGCCGCTTCGGGTGTGTTGTTTTCTATCAGATACCGATATTCATCCCGCATAAGTTTTTTGCCCTGAGCGAGTTCTGTTATTAAAGAAAAAGCTTTTTTATCCATTGCCCGTAACACCCGAAAAAGCCGTTTTGACGCTGACACCATTGAGATTTCCTATTTTACCCGAAAGGGAAGAAATCATATCTTGCGGTGCGTCTATGGCTATACTTATTATGTTTATTTTGCGTTGTCTGTACGGAATTCCCATTCTTCCTATTATATATTCACCGTATTCATGCAAAAGGGAATTTATTTTTTCAACCGTATCGCAATTTTCGACTATTATGCTCATTACGGCAACCCTTGTTTCCATTTTTGTTACCTCCGTAAAAAAATGCCGCACCGTAAAAGGTGCGGCAAAGCGGAAATAAAGACAATTCTTCCATGATCTTAAACTGTCTTGCTGTAATAACCGTTTTATGCACCTTTCACGCAGGAGAAATTTCTCCTTGATGTCAGGATTCTTCACGGTTATTATATCATATAAATATTTATTTGTCCAGCGGAAATTTATAACATTGATAAAAAATTCACAATTTTATTTCAGGACGATTCTGTTGATATTTTCGCGGGAGGACAAGATGTTCATATCCAAATCATACTCTTTACCGTCGTATGCGACTTTAAGCTCATAATCGCCGTAAAATCCGCGCAAATGTGCCACACCGCCGTCATCGGCAACTGTTTCGGCGTTGGTTATCCATGTCTTTGAAAACAGCTCCTTCAACGCGTAATATGCAGGCTTTTTGCTCATGTCATAACGCATAAGACCGCCATGGAAGCGGTTTTCGCCCGCGGTCATATCACCCTGCGGCGCAAACGCGGCATAACCATCCACAAGATTCCAGTAAATCACAGCCTCCATCGCGGGGTGGCTGAAATATATAGGATAAAGATTCTTTACTATTTCCGCCTGTATATCCTCATCCTCCGGCTCGTTTGAATAAGCCGAAAGAGTCATTTCGGTTATCTGTATTTTTTTGCCCAGTGCGGCATATGTATCCAGCACTCTGTAAACAAATTCGGGGTTGTAACGCTCAAATGCTGCATCTTTCTCCGCATCCCGTTCAGCAAAAACATGCTGCTGCATACCCACGGAATCCAGATGAATGCTTTTATTCTGCAAAAGCCGTTCTATCTGCATGTAATATGCGCTTCTGTTTCCGGAATACGCACTTCCCCACACATTATAATCATTTATGATAAGGCGGTTATTATGGAAATACTTATCGGCGGTAAGAAAGCTCCATTCCACGAAATCGTCGCACATATAGAATTTTGAATAATCCCTGCCGCGCTCCTTTGCCAGCATGTAATAGCAAAATGTTTCGTTTGTGACCTCCCACGAGGGAATCTTTTTTGAATATCTTTCGGACAGCTCAAAGAATCGCTTTTCAAGCATTTCCTTGTGATATTCCACACTTGCATCATGCAGCCATTCTGGCAGAAAATTATCATAATTCAGGCAATGACATTTTGGCTCAATGCCGTTTTCAAGGCAATAATCCACGCATAAATCGGTTGCGGGGCGACGGTAAATACGCGGGCTGTCCGCGGCATAACGAGGTTTCCCCTGCTCCGGCTCAAGATCGCTCCAGTAAAACGGCACAGTGGCAAGATTGAAAAGCTCCCTGAAGCTTTCGCGGTATATGGCGTTTTTTTCGGAATTTTCAAATTCGTCCAGCATAAAAATGTTTGCGCCGTATTTGAATTCGTGATTTTTCTGCTTTGCGAATACTTTAGCTCCCTTTGCGGGGTTGCCTTTCTCATCGGTTACCTTTAATGTTGCATTGCCCTTGCGGTATAGTTCTATTCCCGTTTTAACACGGTAATCGGTATAATCGCGGTTACGCTCGAAATATTTAAGAGCAGTTTCTCTTCTTGACATAAAAGTCTCCGTAAATCATAAATCAATTTCAACAGTGCGATCGGCGCATTGCAAAAGCTTGAGCTGTACTTTTTTACAAAAGCCGTTTGCAGAAATTTCCGCATCATATGTGCCGAAAAAGCAGTCTATATCGCATCTGCCGTTTTCTATTTTTGTCGTTCCGTTACTTACCCATTCGTTTTTTATAAGCTTTGAGATCGCTTTATACGCAGCTTTTGGCACTCCGTTGCGTATAAGCCCTGATGATGGCAGATTTTCACCGACGGCATTTCTGTCTTTTGTACACAAAACGCCGTTGTCATCAAGATTCCACCAGAATATTCCGCCCATGCTTTTATGGGAAAAACATACTTTATAAAGCATTTCTGCCGCCATTGCCTGTATCTCGTCGTTTTCTGCGGAAAGCCCTATTTCGGAAAGTACCAGTGGTTTACCAAGACTTCCGTAGATATCAAGCACACCGTAAAGCCGCTCGGCATCAAAAATATTTCTGAATTGCGGGGAATCGAAAACATGGCACTGAAGTCCTATGCTGTCGAGCTTATATTCTTTTTCAAGGCATTTTTCGATAAGCTGATAGTATCCGCTGTATATTCCGCGGAAGTCGCAGAAAGATCCGCTTACGGCTTCATTTAAGATGAGCGTGTTATTTGGGAAATACTTCTTTCCGAGTTCAAAAACTATATCAAGATAGTTTTCGGGAGGAAGTATCCATTTGCGGTGAGGAGAAAGCTTTTCTTCGTATATTATGTCCCATATGCGTGCAGGCTCGTTCACCAGATCGAAAACGGGGATATCTGCGGAGTACCTTTCGGATATTTCGCAAAATCGTTTTTCTATGAGCGGCAACAGTTCATCCCAGCTTTCCGGAAGCCATTTTGGAACAAACTCATGCCAGAAAAGAGGGTGTCCTTTCATGGAAATACCCGACTTTTTACAAAAATCCACAACGGTATCAACGGGCGGACGACGGTAAACGTCATTTGCCACATCGGAGCTGTAGCGTAATTTGCCCCTTTGAGGTTCGGTTCCCTCCCAGTAAAGGGGAACCACTGCGGTGTTGAAAAGCTTTTGCCACAGCTCGCGGTATGTGTTTTCATCATCAGCACTATCATGCTGATCAAGCATAAATATATTACAGCCGAAATCGAAATCGTGGCGAACAAGATCGTAGGATATTTCAGCGTTATCCAAAGATTTGCCGTCAAGAGTTATGCAAAGGGTGAAATTTCCTTTGCGGTTTTCTTCTATATTGCGGGAAATGGTACTGCTTTCAAAGGCAAGGTTTCTATTATAAGTTTCAGATATAAAAGACATAGAATCAGCTCCACTCTCTGTCATTTGCCCATTCTTTATCCCACTGGGTTGTGGGTTCCCAAAGACCGGGGTACTTGGGATGCAGATGCTGTGCTATAAGCTCATCATTAAGGCTTTCTATTCCAAGACCCGGGGTGTTTGGAACATCCGCAAAGCCGTCTTTGAAGAGGGGATTTGCAATGCCTTTTGCAAGATCGTTCCACCAGGGGATATCAACGGAATGGAATTCCACTGCAAGAACGTTTTGTATTGCCGCCGCAGCGTGTATTGCCGCCATGCACGCAATGGGGCTTTCCGCCATGTGTATTGCCATGCCGACACCGTATTTTTCGCACATATCTCCAAGCTTTTTCATTTCAAGCGCACCGCCCACGGTAAGCATATCCGGGTGCACCATGGAAACTCCTCCACACGCCATAAGGGGTTCGAAGTTTTCGGCAAGGTATATATCCTCGCCCGTGCATATGGGCACGTTGCAGGAATGTGCGATCTTCTGATAATGCGAAGTAAGGTGCCAGGGTGCAATATCCTCAAGCCAGGCGATGTTATACTTTTCAAGTCGCTTTGCAAACATAATGCAGTCTTCAAGGCACACGTGACCAAAATGGTCAATGGCAAGGGGAATCTCATATCCGATAACGGAACGCACCTGTCTTACATAATCTTCAAGATAATCCATGCCCTTGGGGGTTATGTGAATGCCCGTGGCATAATGGGGAATGGTAAATACTTCGTAATTTTTGCCCAGCATCATATCCATATCTATCGATCCGCTCTGATGGGTTATGGCTTTCATGGAATATTTCTTTATATCTTCAAGAAATCCCAGGGGGGCATTCAGACATCCGGGTTCATCCAGCAAAAGCTCGATGCCGAGATCCATCTTAACTATGGTAAAACCCATTTCCATTCGTTTGAGTATGGCTCTTCCCATATCCTCGCCTGTATGCTTGCCGTCAACATCGGTATCGCCATACATTCTTATCTTATCCCGGAATTTTCCGCCCAGCATCTGCCACAGCGGAACTCCCCATGCTTTGCCCGCAAGATCCCACATGGCGATCTCAAGACCCGAAACACCGCCTCCCTGACGGGAAGGACCTCCGAACTGCTTTATTCTGCGGAATATCTTATCCACGTTGCAGGGGTTTTCACCGATAAGACGGCTTTTAAGCATAAGAGCGTAAGTGGCTGAAGAAGCATCACGCACCTCACCGTATCCCACAAGCCCCTGGTTTGTATAGACCTTGATAAGAGGGCAATGCTTGGGCGCACCGTTAAGATTTGCAATTCTGATATCCGTAATTTTGAGTTCGGACGGAGAAGAGCAGATATTCACATTCTCGGATATTTTTTCTTTGATATTTGTTTGTGACATGAAACAAACCTCCTTGACAAATGAAAAAAACGACGTTATCATATAAGTAAACGCAAAAAACACACCGCTTTATTAATTTGATTATACACGAATATGTTGTTTTTTTCTTCCGATATATTTTGAAAAATGTCCACTATTTTCTTATTTGAGGTAATTATGAGGTACAACGAAGCCATCCTTTGCGATTCCCGCGGATGCCCGCAAATAAAATCATATCATTCGACCACAGCTTCGGGCACACGCCCTTTTATTCCGCATCACCACACCGAATGCGAGCTTTCCTTGATCTTAAGCGGAGGCGGAATATATACGGTAACAGATAAAAAATATATTTTTCGCGCGGGGGATATTTTTCTTTTCAACAGTGATGAGATACATTGTATCACGGAAATTTTTCCGCAAGAAAGGTTTGATGTGTTGAATATCCATTTTGAACCAAGGCTTCTGTGGTCTGATGAGGGGTTTGGAAGCACTTCTTTGCTGAAAATATTCTTTTGTCGAAATGCCTCGTTTGAAAATCTCATAGACAGAAATAACCCCGAAACCCCAAAAATCGCGCGGCTCATTAACGAAATGGAATGTGAACTTTTGTCCCGTGGTTTCGAATACGGCCTTTGTGCAAAAAACAAGCTTTGCGAGATACTCATTTGCCTTTCCAGAAACTACGGATATATAGATGTGGAAAAAAATCCCATACACCACGAGCGCAATACGGAAAAAATGCTTGAGCTTATGAACTATATCGAAGAAAATCTTTCTTCCGATATAAAACTTTGTGATCTTGCGGAATTCTGCGGGATGAACAAGACATATTTCTGCTCTCTTTTCAAAAAATACAACGGCATATCACCTTTTGAATACATAACCATAAAGCGGGTTGAAAAGGCGATTTTCCTTTTAAAAAACTCTTCACGCACGAAATTTGATATTGCTACTGAGTGCGGTTTCAATTCCATGTCTAATTTTTACAAGGCTTTTTACTCCGTTACGGGCAAAAAACCGGGAGAAATGCAAAAACGAAAATAATTTTTTTGATTTTTTTTGAAAAAGTACTTTACAAAATTAAAAAAAGGTGATATAATAACTACAAATTTGTATGTTTATTGGCATTTCCCGATATTTTCGGGTATATAATTTTTACGGAGGCAACTTCAATGGTAAAGTTTAATTACGAAGCTCCCGAATTCGAGCTTGTATCTTTTGAAACATCAGAAGATATTACCACACTCTCCTCTCTTGTAGGCGGAGATGGTAACGACAA
>JAFYUY010000075.1 GCA_017549405.1 Clostridia bacterium
CAAGCCATTTGGTCTTTTGCTTTTAGTTCTTCAGTAATACCTTGTTTGACTGCCATATCTTTGACAATCTTATCAACCATTTCTTTTGCGGTTGTGTCAATCTCTTCAAGATAGGCAAGCCAAGTTCCGTTGAGCATTTTCATCGAGTAAATGCAAGGTCGGTTTTCTTTAATAAATATTGAGTGCATCCGTCCATACCTGCCGATATTATACACTTTGTCATCAGGTACAGTTAGATTTGGGATGTAATAATCGCCGTTTCTTACATACTCAATCCCGTTTTCGATAAATTTTTCTTTCATAGCGTTAATGCCTCCTTTAAATTTGGTATCTTCATTTTATCAGAAGGCATTTACTTTGACGAATGTGCGGATAAAAAGAAAAAGCTGAAAACCCATTTTACTGAGTTTTCAGCTTAACTTTTGCCTTTGCTATGCCAATTCAGCTAAATTTTCATATTTTTCAAAATTACTTCCTTATCTGGTCTTGGCATTTTCGCAACCGTTTTTTTGTTTTTTCCCAAAAACATTTTTGATAAAATATTTCTGTTTTACCAAAATCAAGTTGACATTCCCCGGTGCAGGTGTTATTATATTATATGTATAAAAGTATGCTCTGCACATCACGGAGCATAGATGATTTTAAAATAAAGGAGAAAACAAAATGAAAAAAACGGCAAGTATCCTTATGGCACTCATGCTGGCGGTCTCATCTGTTCCGTTCCCCGCTTATGCGGATGATGTGTTCATAGAAACAGAAAAAACAGGAACCGCAAGCGGTGAATGCGGTGAAAATCTCACATGGAAACTTACCGCCGACGGAACGCTGACAATTTCCGGAAGCGGTGATATGACCGACTGGTACTCATCAAACGATGTTGCCTGGCGCGACTACACAAGTGACATTAAAAAGATAGTTATAGGGGATCAGGTCACAAGCATTGGTCTTACCGCATTCTTTGCATTAAACAATCTTAACGAGGTTACAATTCCCGCATCTGTAACCGAGATCGGTGTTCCCGTTTTTTCAGGTCCCAACACGCTTTCGGAAATAAACGTAGCTGAAGAAAATCCAAATTTCACATCTGTCAACGGAATTCTTTTCAGCAAAGACAAAACACGTCTTTTGCGCTATCCCAACGCCAAACAGGGTACCTATTACAAGGTTCCCGAGGGGGTGGCCGAAGTTGAAGGATATGCGCTCGGTTACAGCTCAAATCTTTTGACAGTAGACCTTCCCTCAAGCCTTACACAGCTTGGAGATGATGCGTTTACATACAGTTCTGCCCTCACAGATATAAACGTTGCAAGCGGCAACAGCAGCTTCAGCAGCGTGGGCGGAATTTTATTCAACCGCGACAACACTACTCTTTTGCGTTGCCCCGAAGGAAAAGCGCAGATATCCTCTGCCATTCCTCAAAACGTAAAGCGCATAGAAAGCGATGCTTTCCGCAACTGTAGGGCTTTGACTTCTATAACTCTTCCCAACGGTCTTGAATATATCGGAAACAGCGCGTTTAACGGCTGCCGCAATCTTAGAGAAGTTAATATTCCTTACGGAATCACAAAAATATCAGGTACCTGCTTTGCAAGCTGTACAAGCCTTAAGTCTATAGTAATTCCGAATAGCGTTACAACAATAGACATGTGGGCTTTCAGCGGGTGTTCTGCTCTTGAAAGTGTTACCATACCCGAAAGTGTCACAGAAATAAACAATGCATTCCAACACTGTGACAAAGTCACAATATACGGATATGCAGGCTCTTATGCCCAGGCATATGCTGCCGAAAACAACATTCCCTTTGCCATTCTTGGTGGCGGCAGCATTCCCGACACGCCCGAAGACATGATCGCAAGCGGTGAATGCGGTGAAAATCTCGCATGGGAGCTCACCGACGACGGAACGCTGACCATTTCGGGTACGGGCAATATGTATAAATGGACAAACACAACAGTTCCGTGGAATTCATACTGCGATTCAATAAAAAATGTCATCCTTGAAGATGGTGTAACTTCTGTCGGAGATTTTGCATTCTATCGTTGTGAAAATCTTGAAAACATAGATTTTAACGGTGCTGTTACAAGCATAGGTGCTCACGGCTTCCAATTCTGCTCGTCTCTTTCCGATATCGCTCTTCCCGAAAGCGTTTCAAACATCGGAATTGCAGCATTCTACGGATGTAACAAACTTACAAGCTTTATCATTCCCGATAGAGTAACAAAATTAAACACTACCTCATTTTTCAATTGCACAGAACTTACAAATATAACTATTCCCGACAGTGTAACGCTCATCGGCGATAATGTGTTCCAGGGATGCGTAGAGCTCACAAAAATAACTATCCCCTCAGGTGTAACAAGCATTGGAAACAACACATTTAAGAATTGCCCTGACCTTACAATTTACGGCTACACAGATTCATACGCTAAGAGATATGCTGACGAAAACAACATTCCCTTTGTTGCCCTTGATGCTGAAACCGATGCACACACCGCCCGCGGCATGGTATCCTTCCCGGATGATGCATATCTTGCAGACGGCGGAGAACTTATTGTTGACATATGGGCTGACGGTCGAGACACGGGCGATTATCTCAAACAGCGTTTTGTAATAACCGAGCTTTCCGACATTCCCTTTGAATTCGCTTTCAGCGGAGAGGAAAGTGCTGTCGGCATAAGAGTTATGATAACCAATCTTTCAAATGCTGAAACCAACCTTTACACCTCGTCATCCTCGAATCTCGACTTTACACTTACCGAAAACGGTCTTGACCCCGATGCTTACCCGAGAGAAAACTACATCGACATAAACCGCCTTGCCGAAACGCCCATTGTTATGCCCACGTGTAAAATGATATACGGCAAGATAATTGCGGACGATTACAATTCTGTAACCACCGAACTCATGACAGTATTTCTTGACAACTATTACTGGACACGCGCGGTCATTGATTCCGAAACAGGTAAGTACTTTGCAATAATGCCCTATAATTTCGGAGGAGGAACATTTACTCCCCGTATTGAAAAATCCTCAGAAGGTGCCGTTTCCAACATCATTCCGGGTTTCTACAATTACGGTGACCCCGAAAGCGCATTTGCGCAGACCGTAACTATTGACCCTACCGTAAACTACAGCGGTCTTGATTTCCATGTGAAAACAGGATACACCCTTTCGGGTACAGTAAGACTTCCCGACGACGCGTACCTTGAAAATTACGATCTGTATTGCTACTTTGATATAAACGGAAAAAGATATTATATCACAGGTCTTATGACATACAAGAGCTTTGGCGACGGTCTGCGTGAAATACCCTATATGATAGCCTTTTCTCCCGAAAAAGCGGCTGAACTTTCCGATTTCGTTCCCGCTCTTTATGTTGAAGGCGGAATGAAAGACGATATGCTTGGCGAAACATCCCGCTCCAATGTGTTCACGGGAATATATTACTACAGCAAAGACGGCACAACTCTCACAGAAAACGATGCTGACACCGTGAATGTATCTGCAAACACTCCTACCGTTGACATTGAAATTCAGACAGGTTCCGAGATCGCAGTTTCCGCAAAGCTCGCTGACGGAATGGAAAAGAATTATCTGTGGCTTGAGCTTTGCGTAATCGACACCGACGGAAACTGCATTTCAAGAACAGATGCAAGATTTACTCCCGATTCCGATACCATAACAGAAACCATCATAATCCCAAAATCATATATCGGTAAGTCGGTTCATGTAATGTATAAGTTGGACGAGGAATATAACCCGTCTTCTCCCATTTACAACGGCAAAGGTTATATATGTACCGACGGAAGTATAAGCGGATTCCGAACCGAAAACACTCTTCACACAGTAACAAACGAACCCCAGAATATCAATTTTTCTCTGGCACTTGATTCCGAGGTCGAAATACCCGAAGCATATATAAATCATGTGGGAGAAAGCCTCGAAAGCCCGCACCCCTACTACTCACGCAGCTCCTGCATTGCGGAATATAAATACACGGGCAATGACTATATCATCGGAAATTATGTGACATTCTCACCCAAATCATGGATATATGAGTATCTCTCATGTACTATTTCCCTGACAGACGGACTTGGCAACACGGTATATTACACACCCAACGAATTCAACGAAAAGCTTTCGGGCGAGCGTGTGTTTATCCCCGGTGCCGATTTCACTTTATTATTCACAACACAATACAGCTACAGCAGTCAGTACGGCTTTGCCATAGTCGATGTAGAGCCGGTCATCGGCGAGCGTCCCAACACAGTATTCACCGCTCAGGATACCACAACGCTTGAATTCCTTTCCGATGTATCCGTAAAAATAACAAAAGACGGTGAAACTTTTGAAAGATTCATAAAAACAGATGCCACAGGTACCATAAACACCGCACTCGAAAACGGCATCTACAATGTTTCGGTATACAAGGAAGGCTTTAAACCCCGCTCGTTCATTCTGGAAAAGACCGATTCCGACTGCAGATTTACTATCTACATGAACCGCGAGGACATCCTTTCTGTTTCTGCGAAAGTAAAAGAGATGACCCGCGAAGATATGAGAGAAGCGGGAATTGATTTTGATGCATATGAAAACAAAAACGTTTACGAATGCACCGCTGTTATATGCTTCTCGCCCACAGTTGAAGTTTGCCTCGATTACATCTGTACCGACAGTGAAATAATAAAAGGCGAACCCGTAAAAATCGAAAACGCAGTTATCTACCCCGTTGCAAAAGACATCTTCCTCATTGTGCATTCCAACGTAACATGGCTCAAGGAAATGTTTGATGTGCAGCTTCTTGTGGCAAACACATCTATTGCAGAAACCGTAGAAGACTGCGTTGCAAGCCTTGAACTTCCCGAAGGACTCTCCCTTGCTGTTATGACAGAAGAACCCCAGAGCACTGAAGTTTTACTCGGGAACATTACCCCTTCGGGAAATGCAGATCACCATTGGTACGTATGCGGCAATACGGAGGGAACATATTACATAAACGGTACCGTTGCAGGCATGAGAGTGGGCGGAGGAATCTCCGAGCAGATAAACATTCCGTTCACAATCGAAGATCCGATAACAGTACTCGGCGGAAGCGCCATGAAGCTTCTTATTGAAGCGGAAAGATACGCTGTTACAGGAGAACCTTACAGAGTTCAGTTCACTCTTGAAAATGTTTCCGAAAAAGCTCTCAACGATGTATCGCTCAACATTCTCGGAGGCAAATTCTACGAGCAATACGATGTGGAGGACCTCACCTACTCTCCCGACACAGTTTACGGCGGAACTGTAACTGAAGATGAGACCCACGGTTACTCTTTAAGCGTTGAAGAATTTCTGCCGGGCGGAAAACTTTCGGGCATATTCGAAATAACCTTTGCACAAGGACTCGACACAGAAGACGGTATACGCTACATGGTGACCGATATGTTCACATTGTCGGGCCGCGGCAGTTCGGTAGCAGTTCCCACGGAAATACGACTGGTAGATGAAATTATCGTTCACGAATGGGATGGCGGTGTTATTACTTCGCACCCCGATTGTACAAACGATGGCGAGCTGACATTCACCTGCACCGAATGCGGTGAAACCAAATCACAGCCCATTCCCGCAGAAGGTCACAGTATGTCCGAATGGATAGTTTCAACTCCCGCTGATTGCGCACAAAACGGTGAAAAATACCGCGAATGTTCAAAGTGCGAATATAAGGAAACAGAAACGATCCCCGCAAAGGGTCATATCTGGGACGATGGAACTCCCTCCCCCGACGGAAGCCACACAACTCACATCTGCCCCGATTGCGAACAAACAAAGACTGTGGTCGATGGCGGAAATATAACCGTAAGAGGCGCACGTGCCGGTGCAGGTGAAACCGTTACAGTAGACATTTTCATCGACGGCAATCCCGGAATATGCAAAATTGACCTCGATGTGAAATATAGCAAGGATGCTTTGACTCTAACCGATGTTTTGGCAGGTGAAATTTTTGAAAACATAGCATCCGACATGACACAAAATCCCGTTTCCCTTATTGCTTCTGACAACGCGCAAAACAGAAATATTAACGGAACTTTCGCAACCCTCAAATTCACTATAAAAGATAATTGCGAACCCGGCATATTTGATATTGAAATATGCGATGCGGAAATTTTTGACATAGACGGAAACGAGGTATCGTTTACATTAATATCCGGAACAGTTGAAGTCGAAGATGTGCTTTACGGCGATGTTACGGGTGACGGAACCCTCAACCGTCAGGACCTTCTCCGCCTTGCAAAATACTTTGCGGGATGGGATGTGGAGATCGACGAGAAAGCATCTGATGTTACAAGTGACGGCAATGTTAACCGTCAGGACCTTCTCCGTCTTGCAAAATATTTTGCGGGATGGGATGTTATCCTCGGCAAGTAAACCGAATCAAACCGGGAAGCCGCAAACGGCAGGATCACCGAGCGCGGCTTCCTGATTATCTATGCAATAGCGGAGGTAAAAAACAATGATTACCGAAAAACTTATAGATAACAATACAATCCCCGGGATATCCGGTGCAATATTTGCCCACGGCGATTTCGGAATAATTGACGGTGTGGAATTTACAAAAAGCCAAACAGATACAGAAACGGTTTTTGAGTATCAAAACACCGAAGTCTTACTCACTTCTGTTCTCACAAGAACCAAAAATGGAGCGGTAATACGCAAAGACTGTTTGAAAAACATTTCCGACAGAATTATCGAAATAAACGGTCTTTGCTCAAGATTCCGTCCCGACGGAAACAGCTATGATGTATATACCCAGTATAATTCCTGGCAGCATGAAAGCGAAGGCAAATGGCAAAAGCTCATAACCTCCGTTACCGCCGAAAGCCTGGGCATCCGCACTTGTGAGGGAGCTACCCCCATGATGGCTCTGCACAACCTTTACACAGAAAAAAATTATGTGTTCCACCTTCTTCCGAATGCGCAGTGGAAGATGACCGCAAAGAAATTCCCACGTAATCAAAAAGAGATAGTCGTGGTGGAAACGGGATTTAATAACGAAAATCTTCGTCTTAAAGCTTACCCGGGTGAAACCATTGAACTGCCGACTGTTATATTTTATGAAGCCGACTGCAAGACCGATCTTGATGCATGGAAGCTTCATGAGGTTTATAACAACCTTTATCCGAGAGCAAAAATGCCGGTATTATATAACTCCTGGCTTTACTGCTTTGACGATCTTAACATCGACGAATTGCTGAAACAAGCAGACTGTGCGGCAGAGCTTGGCGTTGAAGCTTTCATGATAGATGCAGGCTGGTTCGGGGAAGGCGAAGTGTGGTGGAAATGCGTTGGTGACTGGAAAGAAAATACCGTAAGCGGTCCCGCGGGAAGACTTATTGAAATTTCAAATCGTGTACGTGAGCGTGGAATGATCTTCGGTCTTTGGTTTGAACCCGAGCGCGCTGCCCCCACAAGTAAAGCCGTGAAAGAACACCCCGATTATTATATCGAAGGAAAGCTTCTTGACTTTTCAAATCCAAAGGCTCTTGAATTCATTTTTTCAGCTGTATCTGAACAGATAGAAAAATACAACATCGGATGGCTCAAATTCGACTTCAATGATACGATTCCTCTCGACCCCTCGGGTCAGGGCTTCTACAGATACCTTCAGGGACAGAAAAAGTTTGTGGAAAAAATAAAAGAAAGATTTCCCGGCGTTTATATCACTAACTGTGCAAGCGGTGGATACCGCATGGAACTTTGCCAAGGCTCGTTCACAGACAGCTTCTGGCTTTCTGATAACCAGGGTCCCCTTGAAGGAATACGAATCCTTAAGGACACTCTGAAAAGAATGCCCACGTGCCTTATTGAGCGCTGGAACGTGCAAAAGCATAGCGAAGGCTTCCCTCGCCACGGCTATAAAGAAAAAGTGGGTGTCATGTTCAGCTGTAACAATGCCACCTGGGATTATATCACCACCGTAAACGATTCGTTTACAGAGCAGTTTATAAACTGCGGGCCTTTCGGTTTCTCATGTGACATCGTTTCTTTCCCCGATGAGTATAAAAACACATGGAAAAAACACATCGCACGCTTTAAGGAAGAACGGGAATTTTATATGAAAGCCTCGGCGCGTATTCTTGCAGATTCCGAAGGACTTATCGCCATCGAATATGCAGATACCTTCTTTGACCGCTGTGTGATACAGCTTTTCACAAAGACTGTTTATGCAGGAGATATTATCCTTTACCCCGCTGTGGATACATGTGCAGACTATACCGTAAACGGGAAACCCGTGAGCGGAAAAGATATTGCTCTTTCGGGAATTTATTTTGATAATCTTACCGATAATTCCTGCCGCACTGTAGAGATCGTAAAGGACAAACGGTAATCGAAGCACGGAATAATAAAGTCTATGCCAACAAACTTCTATTGAAAAAGCATAAACTGTGTGATATAATTAATATGAATAATGATACAGGGCGGTGTTTATTTGAATCCAAAATTACGAGAAAAAACAATGGAATCTCTTTCCGCTGTTTTGCCAATAACGGGAATAATGCTGTTTGTGAGCATTTTTCTTGTTCCCATGGAACTCGGTACGATGGTAATGTTTCTGATGGGTGCGGTCATGCTTATCCTCGGCATGGGTTTTTTTCAGTTGGGTGCCGAAATGGCAATGACTCCTATCGGTGAGGGCATAGGCGTCCAGATATCCAAAACAAAAAAGGTTATAGCGGTGCTTCTTATCGGATTTATCATGGGCGTGATAATAACTGTATCAGAGCCCGACCTGCAAGTGCTTGCAGAGCAGGTGCCTTCGGTGCCAAACTTGACGCTTATACTGACTGTTGCCGTAGGTGTGGGCATTTTCCTCGCCGTGGCAATACTCAGAATAAAATTTGCTGTCAGTCTTTCCAAACTCCTTATCGTGCTTTATATTGCACTTATAGGTGTTTCATTTTTGGTGCCGCGCGAATTCCTTGCCGTGGCATTTGACTCGGGAGGAGTTACCACAGGTCCCATGACAGTCCCGTTCATCATGGCTTTGGGTGTTGGCCTTGCATCGGTGCGAAGCGACAAAGATTCTGCAAGTGACAGCTTTGGTCTTGTTGCCCTTTCGAGCATAGGTCCCATACTTGCGGTGCTGATACTCGGTTGCTTTTTCAAGCCAACCGAGGCTACATATTCCATGGGACACGTGGCAAATGTTACCACAACGCGCGACGTTGTAAAAGTGTTTGCAGGGGAGCTTCCCGATTTCGCCATGGAAGTTCTCATATCTCTCCTTCCTATCATTGCGGTGTTTATACTTTTCCAGCTTCTTACACACAGGTTTTACAAGCGCCAGGTGCGCCGCATAATAGTGGGAGTCATATATACATACATAGGTCTTGTGCTGTTTTTATGCGGAGTAAATGTGGGTTTTGGCCCCGTTGGTGCATTTCTCGGAGAAGAACTTGCATCGCTCACATATAACTGGGTATTAGTCCCCCTTGGCATGGTCATAGGTTATTACATAGTAAAAGCAGAGCCCGCAATACAGGTACTTAATCACCAGGTCGAGAACGTAACCGACGGAGCGGTTTCCGTAAAAGCCATGAACCGCGCAATGTCACTCGGTGTTGCTGTCAGTATCGGTCTTGCTTTGTTGCGCGTGCTTTGCGGAATTCCGATCTATCTGATCATTATTCCCGGATACATAATCGCCCTTGTTATGTCGCTGTTTGTACCCAAGATATTTGTGGGTATCGCTTTTGACTCTGGCGGAGTGGCAAGCGGCCCCATGACTTCAACATTTCTTTTGCCCCTGAGCATCGGCACCTGCCGTGCCGTGGGCGGAGACCTTATGACAGATGCTTTTGGTGTTGTGGCACTGGTTGCTCTCACCCCGCTTATTGCTATTCAAAGCATGGGACTTATTTACAAACTGAAGGCAAACAGAATTGAAAATGTTGCCGCTCAGCATCCGGGGCTTACCGCAGACTGCGATGTTATTATTGACTTTGAGGAGGTTGCCATATGAAACAGGATACACAGCAGCAAAATTATCAGATGCTTGTTCTTATAGCAACTCCCAGGCTTGCCGAAAAGGCATCGGAAATGTTTTCGAAGCAAAATGTGCCAATCCAGTATAAACTCAATGCTCAGGGCACAGCCTCCAGCGAAATAATGGATGCGCTCGGCTTCGGAAGTATTGATAAAAACATTTTGATAAGCATGGTTTCAAGCTCGTTTAGCAGCAAAATGATAGAGATGCTTCATTCGGATCTCAGACTTGATTCGGTAAACAGTGGAATTGTATTCACAGTTCCCATAACCGGGGCGACAACACTGCTTGTGCGCATGATGGAAAAAACAAACGAAGAAACAAACTTATCCAACGAAGGAAAGGGTGAAAATACGGTGAACGCAGGGAACCATACTTTGATTGCTGCAATTGTTGACCGCGGTTTCAGCGGTGATGTTATGGACGCGGCAAAATCTGCGGGTGCGGGCGGAGGAACTGTTTTGCACAGCCGAAGCATCGCGGACGAAGATGACATGAGCTTTTGGGGCTTCAGCCTGCGCGAGGAAAAGGAAATAGTGCTCATCCTTGCCAATCACGAAAGCAAAAAAGATATAATGACCGCCATAAGTTCAAAGTGCGGCATGAACACCAACGCCAAAGGGCTTGTTATGTCGCTCCCTATTGATTCAGTTATGGGTATATAATAAACTTTATCCGCAAACCGAAGGGCTGCAGTAAATCTGCAGCCCTGAGCTTGTCTCAAAACCCATTTATGGAAGTTTTTTGATGAAAAAGTTTTCGGTTTTTTAAAGCGGAGCCGTAGATCGCTCTCGTGATGAGAGCGAAATCTCTTTTTTTGCGTCCGCAAAGCGCAGGAGGAGTGAATTGCACAGAGTGCAAGAGAGGAACTCTCGTCGGGGGTTCCTCATATTTTATGCTTTATCGACAGTTTAAGGGCTGCAGAGTTACTGCAGCCCTTTATCCATAATTACAGTACAAATAAAAAAACTCCGCCCAAGGGAAACCCTCAGGCGGCGAAAACACTTATTTATATATATTGTAACAATTTGATTCCGAAAAATCGGAAAATGGTCATTGCGACTACAGCTAAAATCAGCCGAGCTTTGCGCTGTTAACCTTTACACCGGGGCCCATTGTGGACGCAAGTGCACAGCTCTTGATGTACTGACCCTTTGCTGCTGCGGGCTTTGCCTTGATGATGGCGCCCATGAGTGCGTTAAAGTTGTCAGCAAGCTTTTCAGGACCGAAGGAAGCCTTACCGATTGCGCAGTGAACGATGTTCTGCTTGTCGAGACGGTATTCGATCTTACCTGCTTTTGCTTCTTTAACAGCTTTTGCAACGTCCATGGTTACTGTACCTGCCTTGGGGTTAGGCATGAGTCCCTTAGGACCGAGAACCTTACCGAGACGGCCGATAACACCCATCATGTCGGGAGTTGCGATGATAACGTCATAGTCAAACCAGTTTTCGTTCTGGATCTTTGCAACGAGCTCTTCAGCACCGACAAAATCGGAACCTGCTTCTTCAGCTGCCTTTGCATTATCGCCCTTTGCGAAAACGAGGGTGCGGGTTGTTTTACCAGTACCGTGAGGAAGAACGATAGCGCCTCTTACCTGCTGGTCTGCGTGACGGGAGTCAACGCCGAGCTTAACGTGAAGCTCAACGGTTTCGTCAAACTTTGCGGAAGCTGTCTTGCAAACAAGTGCAAGTGCTTCGTCTGCGTCATAAAGCTTTGACTTTTCGATAAGCTTCTGACTTTCAATATATTTCTTTCCCTTATTCATTGTTCAAGCCCTCCTGTCATTCAGCAACGGTAACGCCCATGCTGCGCGCTGTTCCTGCGATCATGCTCATTGCTGCTTCGATGGAAGCTGCGTTGAGGTCGGGCATCTTCTGTTCTGCGATTTTCTGAACCTGTTCCTTGGTGATGGTTGCAACCTTGTTCTTGTTAGGCTGACCGGAAGCTGTTTCGATTCCGCAAGCCTTCTTGATAAGAACTGCTGC
>JAFYUY010000076.1 GCA_017549405.1 Clostridia bacterium
AAAAGGGTTTCGTCCTCTTCGGAGGACGACAAGAGGCAGAGCCTTTTGACTCTGAAAACTTTTTGAAAAAAGTTTTATCAAAAACTTTTGATGGTTTTGCAACAAGCTGGGGCGTGAATTTTTCACGCCCCTTTGAGCGTGTGGCAGGTGCTCCACGCTTCTCGCATTGCAATAACAAAATCAATACCTGTGCATATAAAAAAGCAGCCCCATCGTTGCAGAAATCTTTAACGGATATTTATCCGCGATCTATGTTCTGCACTGAATGGGGCTGTATTATTTTCTTTTCCTTTTTACTTTTCCTGCGTTGCCTTGTTGAGCAGTGCCACCACAAGGATTATAACACCCGTCACAACAAAGATTCCAAGCATTCCCTTGCCCATGATGGGAAGGGCTGTCATAAGCTTATCAACATTAAATAACTGTTCCAACATATTTGTGACCTCCAAGATTACATCATGCCTTTGACGATGGAAAGGATAAGACCGCCCGCAATAACGGAGGCTACCTGACCCGAAACATTTACACCGATGGAGTGCATAAGAAGGAAGTTGGTGTTGTCTTCCTCACGTCCAAGCTTGTGCACCACACGTGCCGACATGGGGAATGCGGAAATACCCGCTGCACCTATCATGGGGTTGATCTTCTTTTTGGTGAAGAGATTCATGAACTTTGCAAGCATGATTCCGCCGAAGGTATCAAAGATAAATGCCACAAGTCCGAGGCACATTATCATAATAGTGTCGGGACGGAGGAATTCTGCCGCTGTCATGCGGGATGCAATGGTAATGCCGAGGAAGATGGTTATGAGGTTTGCAAGAACCTTCTGTGCTGTTTCCGAAAGGGAGGTGAGCACTCCGCACTCGCGGATAAGGTTACCGAACATGAGGAAGCCGATGAGAGCAACCGCATCGGGAGCTACAAGACCAACGATAATGGTTACAAGAATGGGGAAAAGGATCTTTGTGGTCTTGGAAACTTTTTTGCCTGTGTATTCCATGCGTATTCTGCGTTCTGCCTTTGTGGTGCAGAGCTTGATGATGGGCGGCTGAACAAGGGGAACAAGTGCCATGTAAGAATATGCCGCAACCATGATCGCCGCAAGCTGAGAGGAACCGAGCTCCTGGGCAACGAAAATGGAAGTGGGGCCGTCTGCCGCACCGATTATGGCAATGGATGCCGCATCGTTAAGCTCAAATCCAAAGAGCGAAGCAAGGCAAAGGGTGAAGAAAATGCCGAACTGTGCTGCCGCACCGAAAAGCATGAGCTTTGGATTGGTGAGCAACGGTTCAAAGTCGATCATTGCACCGATGCCGATGAAAAGAATGAGCGGGAAAAGCTCGTGACCGCCGATACCGATATCGAAAAGGTGGTCGAGGATGGGCTTTATGCCGGAGCCTGCTTCCATAACGGGAAGATTCACAAGAATTGCGCCAAAGCCCATGGGCAAAAGCAGAGTGGGTTCCATTTCCTTTTTGATGGCGAGGAATATCAGAATGCCTCCGATGATCCACATAACGACCATCTGCCAGGAAATGTTAAGCATGTTTTGATACAAAACTTCCATAACTTAATCTCCTTAAACTAAAATGCTTTTTACAGAGTAAACTGGAATATGCAGAATGCCGCATATATTGCAAGCAAAAGGATTCCCTGGACTCTTGAGAGCTTTCCTCGGATAAGAGCGGGAATTACCATAATGGACATTACGGCAAACATGACGGGGATATCCACAATAAGCGAAGTGTTGTATCCCGCAAGCTGAGAGTTCGAGGGGATGGAAAAGGGCGAAAGAGCAACGGAAACTCCGCTCACAAGCACAAGGTTAAACATATTTGCACCAATGATGTTTCCAAGGGAAAGCGCACCGTGACCCTTTGCCAGCGAGGTTATTGCAGTCACAAGCTCGGGGAGCGATGTTCCAAGCGCAACAAAGGTAAGAGCTATCACCGCTTCGGGCACACCGAGCATCTGTGCAATGATGGTTCCGTTGTCAACAAGAAGATCGGCACCTATGGCAATAATTGCCGCACCCACCACAAGGAGCACGATTTCCTTCCACAGTGGAGATGCTTTTTCATCGCTTTCGGCATCATCCGAGGGAGCTTCGGCATTGATATTCTTTTTTGCCATAATAACAGAAATTATCATGTAGATAACGAATATGGAAAGAAGAACGATTCCGATAGCTCTTGAAAAATGACCTGAAAGGTATGCGACCAAAGAATATATTATTGCGGCAATATAGAAAAATGTGACCGAAAGAGCCAAGGGCTTGCGGCTTACCTTTGAAGGCTTTATGGCAATGGTAAGTGCCGCAATGAGCGAGGTGTTGCAGATAATGGAGCCTATGGCATTGCCGTAGGCAATTTCACCGTGACCGCCGAGAGCTGCGCCTGCCGACACCATGACTTCGGGAAGCGTTGTTCCGATGGAAACGACGGTTGCACCGATGAGGATCTCGGGAATGTGGAAGCGATGGGCAATACCTGTGGCACCGTCCACAAACCAGTCGCCGCCCTTGATGAGTAAAACCAGTCCCACTATAAAGAGTAATACGGGAATAAGCATAGTTTTTCCTTCTTTCTGTGTGTTTTTGTGAAGTCTTGCAAAAGGCCGCAAAAAAGACCTTTATTGCACCGGGGGGTACAATAAAAGTCTCATTACTGTCATTAAAAAATGAAAGCCGTGGAGCGATCCTCCCTGCGGAGAATGTATTGACGCCCACACAGACGGCACAGCCGCAAATTACTCCCTTTTATGTTTGATATTTTACCACAAATATATGGCAATGTCAACAGTTTTATTTGCTGAATTTATTCATGGCGGCATCGATTTTTCCATCGGTTATCATTTGTGCCGCATCCTTTACGTTTTCAAAAAGCGCAAAAAGCTTTTCTTTATCTGCAGCCGAAAAGCTTCCCAGCACCCAGTCCGCAAGATCCATTTCGGGATGCGGCTTTTTGCCTATCCCCACTTTGATGCGGGGGAAGTTGTCGCTCTGCAAATGATAAATTATCGATTTTATGCCGTTGTGACCGCCATCGGAGCCTTTGCGTCGTATTCTCATAACACCAACGTCAAGGGAAATGTCATCGTAGATGACAAGTATGTTTTCTGCGGGTATCTTATAAAATTCCGCAGCCTCACGCAGAGCCTCGCCCGAATTGTTCATATAGGTCTGGGGCATCATGAAAAGGCAGCGCTTGCCACCGAAAGTCACATCTGCCACGAGCGATTTGAATTTTGAACGGTTTACGGCAAAACCTGTCTTTTGCGAAATGTATTCCACCGCAAGAAATCCCGCATTGTGACGGGTAAAGCGGTATTTTTCGTCGGGGTTGCCGAGCCCCGCAATAATGTGTGTCACGGGCGCTGCATCCGCACGGGGAGTTTCTATTTTTTTAAAGAGATCAAAAATATCTGCCATTTTACTGTCCTTTGAATTTACTGTTTTTTAACAAAGCTTCCGCCGTTTGAATCCCACACTTCTTTTATTTTCAGGATGTTTTCAAGCACATTGCCCGCAAACTGCACGGGGATAAATTCTTTATCCACCATAAAGCCCGTAGCGGGAGTTTTTTCATTGCGTATTTCGGCAACAAGCTCGTCAAAAGTCCATTTTTTATAACCCGAATCCTGCGGGTTTTCCTGCTTGAATTTAACGCATGACGGAGATGCCTCCATTATTTCAACTGCAGTGAAAAGGTCGAGCAGGCAGTTGCCGTTACTGTCCTTTATTATGCACACGGAAAGCTGAAGAGAACCGTCGGGGGCGGTCTTTTTTGCACATGGCTGAATAAAGGTTGCCTTGAAAAATGCTTCGTACATGGCAAATTCTGCATTTTTCAGTTTTTCTGCGGGAACACCGTTGCGCAGATCCTGGAAGAACGCACCCATACTGCGGCGTACCGCAATGTTTTCGGGGAAGGGAATGCGGGTCTTCATATTTTCATCGGAAAGGCGGAGCGTTGCGGTAATGCCGTGCTTGTGGAGGAAGCGGATGCCTATAAGGCCGTTGGAGATCATACTGCCGATCTCACGGTTTATAAGCTCTTTTTCCACCTCGCAGATGTAGACCTTCTGATTTTTGGAGGCGAATTCATCTGCAATCTTCTGTGCCGCCTCGGGGATAAGTGCCACAAGGGCGTGCCCTGCCGCCGAATGCTGACGCTTTGTGTGAGCGGAATATATGACGTAGACCTTGGGAAGTGCCGTTACTCTTGCGAAAAGCTCTTTTTTGCAGTTTTCGGAAAATACTGCAAGAGCTTTGGGAATGGTTACCTTTATTTCGGTTCCCGGCTTTGCATCTCCCCTTGCCTTTACGGCAAATTCCGCAAGCTTTCTGTCGCAGATGGAGGCGGAGCCGATGACCTGGTCAAGAGATGCTCCGCTCAGTGCCGACGCTCCGGAATCCTGCGAATTTACCGATGTGTTGTAAAAATCTATCAGAGCCTTTGCCTCTTCGGCATCCTGAGCAGATGCGGATTCATTAACCGGATTCTTTTGCTGAGCGGGAGCTTCTGCGGCGGTTTTTCCTTCCACTCCGCGGTTTTCGGATGTGGCAAGTTCGATCTCTGCCTTCTCTATAAAATATTCTTCATCGCGCTCATATGTGATGCGATATTTGCTGAAATTGCCATTTGCATCCTGCCATTTTTCAAAATCGTCATCGTTCATTTCGAAAACCTTTTGTGTGCCGTGGTATTTAAGGATGCGTCCGTATTTTTTGCCATCGGTCTTGTTGCGGAAAACTTCAAAAACTCCGTCGCGGTATACGACCTCTTCGTCGGGATTTTCGATTTTTGTGTTTTCCTTTTCGATCTTTGTCTGTTCTTTTTTATTTTTTCCGAAAAGTGCCATGTTGTCCTCCGTTCAAAATAAAGTTATATAACGTAATTCATAATAAGCTCGGCAAGTAATGCCGCCCCGCAGGATATGGCGGCGACCTTTAAAAGTCCCTTGTCCATAAAAGCAAGAACAAGTGCCGCTCCGAAACCCGCCGCTGCGGATATCGGGGACGAGGTGGAATAAAAGATGGCAGGCACGGTCATTACCGTGAGTACCGAATATGGAATGTAGTGCAAAAACGAAAGGATAAAGCGATTTTTTATCTTTCCGCGCATAAGCACCATAGGGAGCATTCTCACAAGATATGTGACACCCGCACATACGATAAGATATGGGAGAAAATCAAAGAATTTCATGCGTCGTGCTCCTCGCTTTCTTCGGTCTTAATGGGGCAGAATGCCGCAAACAGTGCGCTTGCAAAAACCGCACAGATTATTATCACAAAACCCGAAGGAATGCGGGAGAGTGCGGGAGTGTAGCGGAATATACACGAGAGCACTGCGGAAAATACTGCACAGAGCGCAACTGCACGCTCGCGCCTTGCATCGGGAACGACTATTGCCACAAACATTCCGTAAATGGCAAGTCCCAGCGCAGATATGAGTATTGCGGGCAGCACGTTTCCTGCCGCAGCACCCGCAAGGGTGCCCACGCTCCAGCCGACATATGGGGTAAGGATAAGTCCGAACAGGTATTTTCTGCCCACGGTTCCCCGCTGCGCCGATGCCACGGCAAATACCTCATCGGTGTTTACGAAGGATATCAGAAATCTGTCCGCAAGGCTCACGCTTTTTCCAAGCTTCTGTGAAAGCGATACCGACATGAGCGAATACCGCAGATTTATAACGAGCTGTGTTACCGCAAGCTCTGCGAAAGTGCCGTAGGAGGCAATTATCGGCACGGCGGCAAGCTGACCTGCAGAGGTCACGTTTGCCATAGACATAAGCAGTGCTTCAAAAACCGAAAAACCGCCCGATACCGCGGAAATGCCGAAAGCGAAGGAAACGGCAAGGTATCCGAGACATATCGGAATACCATCGGCAATGCCCTTTTTAAAACTGTTTAATTCTGTCATTTCAAGCTCCGTGTTTAACCTTATTTGTTACTTGATAGCTTTGGTCTTCCATTTTCCCGCAGCGTAAAATATGGTCGTGAGCACCGCTCCCATTACCCATGAGATGAGGAGTGATATCTGTATACATTCGCATCTGCCGTAAGGAAGCTCAGCTGTTCTTGTGAGGTATGAAATGCCGTATGCCACGGGGACGCGGAGGGCAACGGTGGTTATGAGGGATATCCACATGGGAGTCATGGTATCTCCCGCACCGCGCATAACACCCGAAAGGCTTTGCGTTACTGCCATGGCAATGTATCCTGTGGCAAGTATCTTCATAAGTCTGTAGCTTGTTTCCACAAGCTCTGCCGTGTCGGTAAATACCCACATAAGGTTTTTGCCGAACAGAAGGATGACCCCCGTTATAACAGCGGAGCACGAAAGTGCAATGAAAGTTCCCTGCTTTGCGCCCTTTACCACTCTGTCATAAAGTCCGGCACCAACATTTTGCCCCGCATATGTTGTCATTGCCATACCGAACGAAAAGTTCGGCATCATGGCAAAGCCGTCCACACGCATTATAACCACGTTTGCGGCAATAAACAGCTCTCCGAACTGGTTTGTGAGCGACTGAACGATTATCATGGCGGAAGAAAGGATCGCCTGAGTAAGACCCGAGGGAAGTCCCAGCTTTATGATGCGGGAAACGTAAGACCCCAAGGGCTTGAAGTATTTTACATTGAAATCAAAATATTCTCTCATTTTCATGAGCTTTATAAGGCACAGAACAGAGGAGGTCATCTGTGCAATGACCGTGGCAAGAGCAACGCCTCCGACACCCATTTTCACAACGGCAACAAAGAAAATATCGAGCACTATATTTATGACTGTGGCAATAAGCAGATATACAAGGGCGGAAAAGGAGTCGCCAAGTCCGCGTATCATTCCGCTTAAAATGTTATAGTATGCCATGCCCGCAATGCCCACAAGTGAAATGGTAAGGTAAGCGGTGCAGCCGCCTAATATGGATTCGGGGGTGTTGAGTAGCTCAAGGGCGGGGCGGATAAGCGGTGTTGCAAGAGCGATAAGACCTGCACAGCAAACAGCCGTTATGGTTATGGCATTTCCCACGGTGCGCGATATACCGTCGCGGTTACCCGCACCGTAATACTGCGACACCATGATGCTTGCTCCTGTTGAAATTCCTATAAAAAGCACCAGCAGCATGTTGAGAATGGGGGCGGAACTTCCAACTGCGGAAAGGGCATTGTCGCCTATGTATTTTCCAACCACTATGCTGTCTACTGTGTTGTAAAGCTGTTGGGCAATGTTGCCCACAAGCATGGGAAGCGTAAATGAAACTATGCTTTTCCACGGGGTGCCCGTGGTCATGTCTGCGGGTACGGATAAACTTTTCAGCATTCTTTTCTCCTTTTCTTTTGTGTTCATAATTTTAATTTTCAAAAGGGAATATTGCAAGACACGAAAGCAGCCGTGTCTTTTTAAACTTTTTCATCGGCGGGAACTGTGCTTCCCACAAAATCCCATTATATTATAACACAAAATTTTGCTTTTGGCAACATTAAAATCTTCCAAAAATATAGAAAACGGGGGCTCCTGAACGATTGATTTTTCACATAAAAAAACTCCTTTTGCAGGAGCTTTTTTGAAAATGGATATTGTGGAAGATAAACCGCCGCAAGGCTCATATCCTGCATTCCACGGGCTTTCTTTCCTTATAGTAATAATACTTGTTTACTCCGTGCTTTTTTAAAAGCTCGATCGCCTCGTGCAGCCCGCCTCCCGCATTTTGAGCGATGTGGGCATCAGAACCTAAAGTTATGAGGTGTCCGCCCATTTTTAAAAAGTCTTTAAGTACCCATTCGTCGGGCATAAAATCACCGAGGGCGGAATATATTCCCGATGTGTTTATTTCCATGGCAACGGAGCTTTTTATTGCGTATTCGAGTATGGGCAGTATTTTTTCCCGGTAGTCGTAAGTATTCTTGCCAAGAGCGTATTTTCCGTTGATATAGCGGAAAGGGCAGGTCAGATGCGCCATTATATCGCACGGCACGGTGTGGAGCATCTCATAAAGCTCATCAAAGTATTTATTTATAAATCCGTCAAGCTCCTGCTCTGAGAGTGCGGAAAAATCAAGCTGTGCATACGGATCGGAATAATTTTTGTATCTTACGGCATGGACCGAACTTATAACCACATCGTATCTGTGACTTGCAAGGATCTCGGCTGTGTGAGCTGCGTTCCATATCCCTTCGCCGATCTCTATTCCCCTCAGTATCTCTACCTTTCCGACAAAATCTTTTGCGGTGTTTTCGGTTTCCTCCACCGAGTTTTTTATGACCCCGGGCACATTGTCCCTCACGAAATATTCCACATCGCAATGGTCGGTCACCGCAAAGCGGGATATTCCTTTTTCAATGCATATCCGGGCAATTTCCGAAACGGAACTTTTTGCATCGTGGGAATTGCGTGAATGGATATGCATATCGCATAATTGAATATTTGTGTTCATATCCTACCTCGATTGAAAATAATACCGTATTATGATAATATAAAAAGAACGCAAAGTCAAGGGATTTTGAAAAACAAAGGCAAAAACGCGGGGATGTGCTCTCCGCGTTTTCTGATATTACGTTTTGGTAACAGCCTCCTGCTGAGTAAGCACAAGGTGATAATAGATTCCCTTTTTATCAAGAAGCTCCTTGTGTGTGCCGAATTCGGCAAGCTTGCCGTGATCGAGCACCACGAGCTTATCTGCATTGCGCAGAGTGGAAAGTCTGTGGGCAATGGCAAAGGTGGTGCGGTTTTTAACCACTTTGTTTATGGCATCCTGAATGAGCTTTTCTGTTTCTGTGTCAAGTGCTGCCGTTGCTTCATCGAGAATGAGTATCCTCGGGTCATGAATAAGGGCACGGGCAATGGCAATTCGCTGGCGCTCACCGCCCGAAAGAGAGAAGCCTTTTTCGCCCACCATGGTGTTATAACCCTCGGGCAGATTGAGAATGAATTCGTGGGCATTTGCAAGCTTTGCCGCGGCAATTATCTCTTCGTTTGTGGCATATGGCTTGGCATAGCGTATGTTGTCACGCACGGAGCCTGAAAACAGGTGGGTCTCCTGAAGCACCACACCCATCTGTGAGCGCAAAGCGTTCTGGGAAATATCGCGGATATTCACCCCGTCAATGAGTATTTCGCCCGATGTCACATCGTAAAGGCGCATGATAAGGTTTATGAGGGTGGTTTTTCCGCAGCCCGAATGACCCACTATACCAATCATTTCGCCCTGCTTTATCTCAAGGTTTATATCCTCAAGCACGGGATTATAGGAATCATAGCCGAAGGTTACGTTTTTGATACTCACGTCGCCCTCAATGCGGATATCCACGGGAAGATTGATGTCTGATACCTCGGGTTCTTCCTCAAGTATCTCGAATATTTTGCTTAAGGATGTGGTAAATTCCGAAATGGTGCGGGGGATGGTGGTTATCTGCATGAGCGGCTCATAAATGATATTGGAATAGCTTGTGAACTGGTTAAGATCGCCCACGCTCATGCTTCCGCCGAAAAGGGCAAGGTTTCCGTAAAGTATTATGAGGTAGCTTCCGAAGCGTACCACAAAGCCCACAAGGGGGAAGAAGGTGTCGTAAAGCTTGGCGTTTGATTCATCTTTTCTTGCCTGGTTTTCCGTACATTCGGTAAATTCTCCCACGGCGGCTCTTTCGTTGCCGTAAGCCTTCACAACTCGGATGCCGTTCAGGATATCCTGCAGCTTGCGGTTTGTGCGGCGGGCAAGGGTCCATGCATGGATGTTTCTGCGGGTAAGCACCTTGCGGAACATTACTATGGCAAATATGGCAATGGGCAGCGGGACAAACACGAACAGGCACATATAGGGGTTTAAAAACAGCAAAAGCGAGAGGGCAAGAATAAACGAAAACAGATAGGAAAAATATGTGGGCAAAAGAGATGTCACAAAGTTTTGCACCACCGTCACATCGTTGTTTATTCTGCTCATGAGGTCGCCTGTGGATTTTTGCTGAACCGACGACATGGAAAGCACCTGTATCTTTTCAAAAAGCACGGTGCGGAGCATTTTTGTAAATCTGTTACCCGACAGAGCTGCAATGCGGTTTTGCGCTATATTTGTGGCACGATGAAGGATATCCATCATAACGATACAGATTATTATGGTTATGAAATGGATAAAGGTCTTACTGTTTCCGATATCCACTGCGGGGTTTGTTATAAACTGATTTATTGCAAGCTTCTGCACTGCGGGCAAGGCAAATCTGAGCGCAACGGAGATTATTGCCGCGAACAGCGGAAACAGCATCATAAGCCGCAGACCCTTTGTCATTGCCCAAAGCTTGAGATATATTTCCTTTTTATCCTGGCAGAAGGGGCAGAAATGGGTGTTTTTTATATATGGGCGAGAGCATTTGGGACAGAATTTTTCCTGCTCGCTGTTTGTTACGGGCTCTTTGCTCTTGCGGAGCGCCAGAAGCTCGCATGCCTTTACCATAACTGTGTATCTCGGCATATGGCGTGCCGTCACAAAACGGCAAAGGAGAGTTGTGGCACCGTTTATTTTTGCGTAAAATCCGCAGGAGCCGTAAAGTATCTCGGTGGAAAAATCACTCATTTCGGAAAGGTCAAATTTCCCCACAAGCTTTCTGTCCAGTATTTTATATATATACTCATCCGTAAATACCATGTAGCCGTTGTCCACAAAGATTTCGCCTTCGATGTTGAACGGCAGACAGTACATGAGTTTTTCCGAAGGGGAGGAATTGCTTTTGAATATCTCCCTTTCGGCATCAGGCAGTTCATACAGCAGTTTCATACCGTTACCCGACCTTTCTTTTTTTGTGTTACAGGTATATTTCTATCTTTTTGTAGCTTGCCTTATCAAGCGCATCGGGATCGGGGATGATAAAGCAGTTTCCGTCCATATCGGATATGAGAACGCTTTTGTTTTCAAGAGTCCTTATATTGGAATACGGGTTGTTGAGCACAAAGGTTATCTTCCCTGCGCTGGTAAGGGCATCGCAGTAGGAATAGCCGAACTTTTCCTTCATGGAATATATCTTTTTTATTTCCGGGGTGAAATAGCGTCTGTCAAGCTCCTCACGCAGAAGCGAAACTGTTTTTTTGTCAAACTCGTTTATGTTGCGTATCATACCTATTTCCGACCCGTTTCCGCGGCGTTTTGTGGAAGGCTCGCGGATGGATATGTAATCATCGGGGTTTGAAACGGGGAAAGCTCTTATAATAACAACTCGCTCGAAAATCTCCTCATTTCCCTCGTCGTTTTTCAACTTAAGGGATATGAGTCCGCCCTCCGAGCGGAAAAACTCGGCATTTTGAGGGGTGAGAGGCACGCTTTCGCGCTTGTTGAACATTTCTTCAATTTCTTTTTCGGAATATTCTGCCGTTGCGGGAGCTGTTTTTTCTTTCTTTTCTTGTGTCAATGCGGGCATAACTGCATCTCCTTTCTTCTGAAGAACCGAATTTTATCGGTTCGCATCGCCTGAGCGGTATTTCGGGTATCAAAGTCCCTGCATAACTCTGTTCATCTGCTCATTCTGCAGGGTGTAAAGGTTGTAATACACGCCCTTCTTTTGCATAAGTTCCTCGGCGGTGCCCATTTCGGCAAGCTCGCCGTGTTCTATTGCCATTATGTAGTTGCAGTTTTTGAGGGTGGAAAGTCTGTGGGCAATGGAGATCGTGGTCCTGCCGCAGATAAGCTTATCTATGGCATCACGGATCTGTTTTTCGGTCTCGTTGTCCATGGCGGCTGTGGCTTCGTCAAGTATGAGTATGGACGGGGAAAGAAGAAGCGCACGTGCGATGGATATTCTCTGGCGTTCACCGCCCGAAAGAGAACGGCTGCCGATACCTACCATGGTTTCGTAGCCTTCGGGAAGTCTCATTATAAAATCATGGGCATTTGCCGCCTTTGCGGCATTTATCACTTCGTCCATGGTGGCATCGGGTTTTGCGTAGCGTATATTATCGGCAATGGTGCCGCCGAAAATGAACACTTCCTGCGATACCACGGCAATGTTTTTTCGCAAGATATCGGTCTTTATGTCCTTGACATTTATTCCGTCGATGGACACACTGCCCGAGATCACATCGTACATACGGGTTATGAGGTTTGCAACGGTGGATTTACCCGATCCCGTATGCCCCACAAGACCAACGTGGTCGCCTTTGTGTATCTCAAAGGAAACATTGTTGAGTATGGGACGGTTTGGCGAATAATGGAAGCAAACACGGTCGAACTTTATGTTTCCGTCGATCTTTTCGGGTTCTTTCGGGGTTTTGCTGTCGCATATTTCGGGAACCATGTCGAGTATCTCAAACATACGCTGGGCGGAATTTATGGTGTCGGTGATAAGGTTCGTGAAGGTGGAGAAAAAGTCAAGGGGACCGAATATCATGCCGAGGTATCCGAGATACGTGGCAAGCTCACCGTAGGTCATTCTGCCTCCCATAACGTTTATACCTCCAAAGCCCCAGACTGCCTGCGAGGTCATACCGATAAGCAGACTTACCACGGGGAATATGGCAAGGGTAACAAGATTCGTCTTGAGATTCGCTTCGCAAAGATTGTCGGTGTATTTTGAAAAACGGTGTGTTTCGTCTGCCTCTTTGGCAAAAGCCTTGACCACACGGGCACCGTTGAGAACATCACCCAGCATGGCATTGAGTGCGGAAGATCTTCGCCACTGGCGGGAATAGGATCTCCAAAGCTTTGGAAGCATTACTCTGAAAATGCAGATTATAATGGGAACGGGGATAAAAACTATGAGGGTGAGCTTTACGTTTATGGAAAACAGAAAAGCGGTAAGGCCCACAAAGTTTATTATGTTTACTATAAGATACGGCACACCGCCGATGTAGAAATTACGTATCTTTACGGCATCGTAATTTACCCTTGTTATGAGTCTGCCCGTAGGGTTCTGGTTAAAATATGAAAGCGACAGGGCAGACATGGCTTTGAAGATGTCATTTTTCATATTTTTTGTAACACGGGTAGACATATGCGCATTGGCACGGTTGGTTATTATCTGCACACCGAGGGAGAAGAGGGCGAGGGCAAGAATAACTCCCACAACGGCATAAACATATACACGTTCATGCAGTCTGCCCGTCACACGGACAGCATCGGGGTGATCCTTTTTGCTTTCGGTTATAACAAGCGAAAACCTCCGCTCGTCCTGAGGTGCCGCTTCAATATAATTTCCGTCCCCGGAAAGAGTATATTTTCCGTTGTCATCCGGAACATAACAGTAATATTTTTTGTCGGCAAGCGCTGCAAACAGGTTTGACATCATACCGGGAAAGCTTTCGGATGAAAGCTTTAATTCGGGATATTCGGCAAAAATGTTGGGGTCGGATCTGTCTGTTGAGTCTATTACCTGGTCGTAAAGAAGCTGACCGGAAAGTATGGGGGACATCAGCGAAATGAGGGATGACAGCACAAGGCATACAACCACCGTGAAAAGCTGAAGCTTGAAGGGCTTGAAATACGAGAGCAGACGCACAAGAAGTCCCTTTTTGTTTACGCAGTTTTCACAGACTCTGCGGTTCTGGTCTTTATATACCGTGCCGCATTTCGGGCATTTTGCGTGGAACTGTTCGAAGATGGGGTCATCTTCCGCAACCTCCTCGCCCACACAAAAGCGGTTCCATATGTGCACAAAAGCAAAGAGCCTGCGTTTGCATGCGTTGGTACAAAAACCCATAACCTTTGTTGTGCCGTGTTTTACGGCATCATCGCACAAAGCTTCAAACTCTTTTTCCTCCATGCCGTCGGAAAAGGCGACGGGTTCGGAAAGACTGTAAGCCATAAGTGCGTTTGACGTGTTATAGTTGTCTATGTACGGATTTGCAAGCAGAGCAAGCTCATATTCGTCATATGTGTTTTTGGAAATGTCAAGGCGGCACAAAAGCTTTCGTTCCTTATCAAGAACAAGCCATGTTGTGCCGAAATTTCCGTCGGTGTCCATATCAAGGCGCAATGCTGCAAGAATGTTGTTTTCTTCAATACCGTGGGCGGCATAAAGCTGCAGCTCTTTTTCTGAAGGATAGTTAACGGGTAACATAAAGGCTCACTTCCTTTGCTTCTTATATTTCAAAGAGAAAAATGTTCCGTTTGGGGAATTATAACATTATGCACCATAAAATTCAAGCGTTAAATTGCCCAATTCTCAAAAAAATATTTAGGCATTTTAACATATAAAAGTCCGATGTTTATACGGCACGAAGAATACCGTGAAATATTTTTTCAAAGCAAGCGGTTCTTTTTGAAATTCGGTTTGACAAAACGGCAGGTTTTATATATAATATATAATGTATAAGTGTGAAAGTACAGCACGGGCGAAAGCCCTGCAAAAATAATTACAAAGACAAAAGAGAAAATATTATGGACGGAATCATCAATCTTTATAAACCCCGCGGATACACCTCCCACGATGCAACCTCCCGCATAAAGCGTTTTTGCGGCACACGCCGTGTGGGGCATGCGGGCACGCTTGACCCCATGGCACAGGGTGTTTTGCCGGTACTTGTGGGGCGAGCAACGGCGGCGCAGGATTATATCATGAGCCGCACAAAAAGCTACCGTGCGGGTATGCGTTTCGGCATTACCACGGATACGGGCGATATTACGGGAAAAGTCCTTTCCGTGAACGAAACGGCTCTTGATCCGGAAACGGTTATGCAGGCGGCAGAAAAGTTTGTGGGAAAAATCTCTCAGGTACCGCCCATGTATTCAGCCATCAAAATAGACGGAAAAAAGCTGTATGAGCTTGCCCGCGAGGGTGTGACCGTTGAAAGACGTGCGCGTGAGGTGGAGATATTCTCCATAGAGCTTGTGAAAGCCGAAAACGCAACGGATTTCCTTATTGACATTTCCTGCTCAAAGGGCACATATATCCGCACTCTTTGCGAGGATATAGGAAAAACTCTCGGCTGCGGCGGAGCCCTTTACAGTCTGGAGCGCACCTCCTCCGGTGTTTTCTGTGCCGGGAACTGTGTCACAATGGAAGAGCTTGAAAAAGCATATGAGGACGGCGGGCATGATGCCGTGGAAAAATTTCTTATTCCCGCAGAGGATATTTTCCGTGATCTGAAAAAAGTAACGCTTTCGCCCTTTTACACAAAGCTTTGTAAAAACGGGTGCGAGATATATCTTGAAAAGGCACACCTTTTGCCCGAGGAGTTTCCCGAGGGTACTCTTGTGCGAATTTACGGAAGCGACGGGAATTTTATGGCTTTGGGCAAAAGCGGAATGTTCCGTGAGGGAGCGGCTATAAAAGCTGTCGTGAGATTCTGCGACTGATGAATGGAAAAAGGAGAATATCTGTGAGTAAGAACAATAAAGATACACAACGAAAAAGGGTGCTTCTGAAAGTGGTGATTGCCGTGGTTTTGGCAATAGGTGTTCTCGCACTGCTTTCGGAAGTGATACTTCCGAAGGTTTCACAAAAGGTTGCGGAGAGCATTTCAGAAAACATCGAAGAAGCAGGCACTCCCACCCGCATTTTCTACGACGAAAGTGCCATCACGCCCGAACAGCTTGCGGGTTATGATGACTGCGTTAAAGACATCTACTTTAAAAAGGACGGCATGGAAAGCCTTGTTACCGACGGCAAGTTCTATGAGCTCGGCGGAAACACGGCGGTAATGCTTGCAAAGTATATTGAGGCGGTAAAGAACGGCGACAGCGTGTCTTATGCCGAATGCTTTTCACCGAAATATGACTCTGAAAAGGGATTTGACAGATTTGCATCGGGCACGGAAGCTTTTCCGCCCCAGCGGCTTTATGATATACACATAGAATGCCTTGACGAAAGGTATTTTGAGGAAAGCGGCACAACGCTGGGACTTTATTCCGTAAGCTACCGCATTTATCTCAATACGGGCGATTTCAGAAGCGATATAGGCGATGATACAGCACCTCTTATCTTCACGACCGAGGATGACGGAGAAAGTGCAAAGATCATCGACATTTCATACAGATACTAAGTTTTTAATGAAAGGAACTTTTACCATGAGCGAATTTAAAGATATGTTCAACGGTGCAGTAGACAGCATTTGCCGCAAAACAGGCGAGGCGGCAAAAATAACAAAGATATCACTGGAGATAGAAGCACAGAAATGCCGTCTTTCCAAAATATACCAGCGCATAGGCGAAGCGGTGGTTTCGGGTGCCCTTGCATCGGGAGACGGAGAAGAAGTTGTCTTTAAGTATATAGACGAAGCAAAGACAGAAAAACAGCGCCTTTGCGAGCTTATCGAAAAGAAGAAAGAGCTTTGCAGCAAAACCGCCTGCAAAAACTGCGGAGCAAGTGCAAAATCCGGTACCTACTGCGGTAATTGCGGAGAATTTGTAAGATAACGGAGACTTTGAATTGATAGTTCTTAATTTGTCGGACGTTTGCGTTTCATTCGGAACCGACGTTGTTTTGAATAAAGTTACCTTTGGACTGAATTCCGGTGACCGACTTGGCATTGTCGGTGTAAACGGTGCGGGAAAAAGCGTGCTTATGAAAGTCATATCGGGATTTTTGCGTGCCGATTCGGGCAGCGTGAATTTTTCGAAGGACTTAAACGTTGCATACCTTGAGCAGAATGCGGGCTTTGAATCGGAAAAGGCTATCTTTGATGAAATGCTTGGAGCTTTCCCCGCCCTTGTGCGGGACGAAGCACGCCTTGAGGAGCTTCAGGGCGAAATGTCCCTTGAGCTTAACGAAAAAGAGCATCTGCGCCTTGCGGGAGAATACACCCGCCTTGAAGAAAAATTCCGCAGTAACGGCGGATACGAATATAAAAGCCGCATACGCAGTATGCTGTGTGCCCTTGGCTTTGACGAAGAGCGCCAGGGAATGCCATCAAAGACCCTTTCGGGCGGACAGAAAACAAGGCTTGCCCTTGCGCGCACTTTGCTTTCCGAACCCGATATACTCATGCTCGACGAGCCTACCAACCACCTTGATATCCCTTCTGTGGAATGGCTTGAAAACTACCTTGCAGGCTATAAAAAGACTTTGCTCGTTATATCCCATGACAGATATTTCCTCGACAAGGTGACCACCAAAACCTTAGAAATAGAAAACAACGAAGCAAAGCTTTACGGCGTGCCATACAGCGGATTCGTAAAGCAAAAGCAAAAGGACCGCGAAATAGACGAGCGCCACTACAAAAATCAGCGCCGCGAGATCGAGCGCATGGAAGCCTTTATTGAAAATCAGCGAAAGTGGAACCGCGAGCGCAACATAATCGCTGCCGAAAGCCGCATGAAAGCCATTGAACGTATGGACAAGCTGGAAAAGCCGAAAAATCTTCCCGAAAGCATCTCCATGAGCTTTTCTGCGGGAAGTCGTGAGCTTCTTTCCGATAATATTCTCGAGGCATCGGAGCTTTCAAAGGCATACGGAGAAAAACAGCTTTTCAGCAATGTTTCCTTTATTCTCCATTCCAAGGAGCGAATGTTCCTTTTCGGAGAAAACGGTGTGGGAAAATCCACCCTTTTAAAGATACTTTGCGGAAAACTCCCGCAGGATAGCGGAGCTTTTGAATATATCAGCAAGATAAAAATCGGCTATTATGACCAGGAGCATCAGGGTCTAAACCCCAATAACACGGTACTTGATGAGCTTTGGAACGAATATCCCGATAAAAAACAGGCGGAAATACGTGGAGCTCTTGCAAGATTTTTATTCAAAGCCGAGGACGTATTCAAGGAAGTTTCCGTTCTTTCGGGCGGTGAAAAAGCAAGACTTACCTTTGCAAAAATGATGCTTGACGAGCTGAATCTTCTTATTCTCGACGAGCCTACCAACCACCTCGATGCCGCAACGCGTGAAGTGCTTGAAGAAGCGATACTCGGTTATAACGGTACGGTCATTGCCGTTTCCCACGACAGATATTTTATCAAAAAGCTTGCAACACGCATCCTCGAACTGCGCACCGACGGATATTTCGACTATAAGGGCGGCTACGAGGATTTTTGCGAATATAAAAATTCGGGTCGTATGACAAAGAGTGAGCAGGAAATTCCCGAGGCTGTTGCCGAAAAGGGCGGAAAGACCGATTATATCCGCGGCAAACAGGAAAAGAGCCGTCGCAGAAAAGCGGAAAAGCAGCTTGCAGAAAGTGAAAAGGGCATTGCCGAGTGCGAAGCCCGCCTTGCCGAAATAGATACGGAAATGGAAAAGGCGGGGGCGGATTACGTTAAGACTGCCGAACTTTACGAGGAGCAGAATAAGCTCCATGCACGCCTTGACGAGCTTTATCTTGCATGGGACGAGGCATCTGCCATGCTTGAAGAGGCGGAATGACGGTTTTATAAAAACAAATTTTCAAGTAAACGGAGATAAAATGCAAAACAGTACCGATCTTTCTCAAATGACCCATTACGGCAATGTGCGAAGACTTTTGAGCTTTGTGCGCCGTGCGCTGGACGATTACGACATGATAGAAGACGGCGACAGGATTGCCGTCGGTGTTTCCGGAGGAAAGGACTCTTTAGCACTTTTGTGCGCCATGGCGGAAATACGCCTTTTTTATCCGAAAAAATTCGAGCTTTTCGCCATTCATCTTGACCCCGGTTTTTACAATGCCGGATTCTGCGAAAAAGCCGAAACGGAAAAGCAGATAAATGAACTCCGCAGCTTTTGCGATTCCCTTTGCGTGCCGCTTACTGTTGTGGAAACTTCCATTGCCGAAATAGTTTTCAAGGTCCGCAGGGAGGAAAACCCCTGCTCGCTGTGCTCACGTATGCGCCGCGGTGCGCTTCACAATGCGGCAAAGGAGCTTGACTGCAACAAAATGGCATTGGGACATCATTTTGATGATGCCGTTGAAACTTTTGTCATGAATCTCTTTAACGAGGGCCGTATAGGCAGTTTTTCGCCTGTTACATACCTTGACCGACGGGATATAACCATCATCCGTCCGCTCATCTACTGTCCCGAAAAAAGTGTTCGCTATTACGTGAACCATGCGGAGGGACTTCCCATCATGGCAAGTCCGTGCCCCGCAGACCGCGATTCCGAAAGACAGCGTGTGAAGGATCTTTTATATAATCTTGAAAAAGACTACGATGGCTTAAAACACCGCATTTTCGGTGCCATGCAGCGAGCCGACATTGACGGCTTCGGTCTTGGCGATAAAAAACCTTATAAAGATATGGGAAAAACCCCATTTGCGGAGGAAATCACAAATGAAGATTAAACTTATGAGCTTTAACGTAAGAACATATGCAGAGTGTGACGGCATAAACCGTTTTGATTTTAGAATTCCTCGCATAAAGGAAGCTATATTTGCCGAAAAGCCCGATGTTATAGGCTTTCAGGAGCTTTCGGACAAAATGAACGAGCCTTTATCTGCTGCGATAAAGTCAAAATATATCGTTGTGGGCACGGGCAGAGAGCAGGACCTTGCGGGTGAGGGCGCAAGAATTGCCTACCGAAAAGACAAGTTTGAACTCATGCGCCTTGAGACCCGTTGGCTTTCCGAAACCCCCCGTGTTCCCGGCTCAAGATACAGTGTCGAT
>JAFYUY010000077.1 GCA_017549405.1 Clostridia bacterium
GGATATCATGAATATCACCTCAACCGCCTGTTTTTAAAGCATAAGGGGCAAACGCTCCATAACTATATTACCGATGTGCGCCTTTATGAATCAAAGCTTTTACTTATGAATACCGATACTCCCCTTTTTCAAATTGCAGAACAAACGGGATTCAACAGTGCAAGCCATTTTTCAGCTTGCTTTAAAGAAAGATTCGGATACAGACCGCTTGAATACAAGAGAATGATAAAAAACAAAATATGAAACACAAAAGGATACGGCATGAGGTCTGCCGTATCCCGTTTTTTGTATAATATGCTGTATGGCGGGGACGCCCACCCCGCGCACGCGCGGCAGACGTCACCTTGTTTTTTATAAAGACTTTACGCGCACTCCGCGGGACGGGCTGGGCTACCTGCCCGGATTCGCCTGAAATACTACCATCATAAAGACAAATAAAAGCTGTCAGAATAGCCAAAATTGTTTATTAAAATAATATCACCGTAAGATTTTAAATAACAAAAGGCAAACAACGTCCCCATATGACAATCCGCCCATATAAAGGGCGGATCGTACTTTATTGTGGTAATAAAACTCAGTCAAGCGTACGCAGATAAGAAATGCAACGTCCCACTTCTTCAAGACCTGTGGGGTCAAGTCCTTCGGATTCGATGACCATAAGAACCCCGTTCTTATTTGCCCATTCACGGATCTGCGGAATGCAGTTTTTACCGGAGCCTACGGAAAGACCCTTAACACCATCATGCACCTTGTCAAAAGTCTTGCAGTCATCGGCGGAAGGAATACCATCCTTAAGATGAACAACGCGGATTCTGTCTTTATTTGCTTCAAGATATGCGATAACATCAAGACCTGCGTTGAATGCCCAGAATGTGTCTATCTCAAGCTCGATATCTGTGTTTTTAATAAGCTCGTCTTCGAAAACGATGCCGTTCGCATCTGTCATAAATTCTCTTGAATGGTTATGGTATCCGAGGCGGATTCCGTTTTCTGCAAGCTTTTTCTGAGCACTCCTGAGCGCTTCAAGAGTTTCCCCGCACTTTTCGGGAGTGGAAGCCCAGTCTGCCCACGGAACGATAAGGTTTTCACAACCGATGATCTTGTGGCATCTGATGGTTTCGTCAATGTTTTCGGGAGTGAGCGCATTCATTCCCGTGTGAGTGCCGGAGCAAACAAGTCCGAATTCGTCAAGCCATACTTTTATCTGTTCGGGAAGATAATCGAAGAAGCCTGCAAATTCAACATATTTGTAACCCATTTCGGCAACCTTTTTAAGAGCCGTTTTCATGGAATCTTCTGTGATATCGCGAAGCGAATACATCTGAAGACCATATTCTGTTCTTGCCATAATATATACCTCTTTTCTGCACTTTGTGCAAGTTGGTTTTAATTATCCTTCGGAAATAATTTTTGATTATTCTTTTACCGCAAAGTTCCGTTTTACGGATGCGGCTGAATAAAGTTCCTTGGCATTAAGATCTTAATATTAAAGATTATAATACTTATCAAATTCTGCAGGATGAGGAATTGCAGCAAGCTCGCGGCATTCTGCACGCTTTGCAGCAATGAATTTTTCAAGCATATGCTCGGGGAACACACCGCCTGCAGTAAGGTAATCGTGATCCTTTTCAAGAGCATCGAGAGCTTCGTCAAGGGATACGGGAAGGTGAGAAAGCTTTGCCTTTTCTTCATCGCTGAGCTTGTAGAGATTGAAATCGTAAGGACCCCAGCCGTTTTCGTGGGGATCGATCTTGTTGATTATACCATCGATACCTGCCATAAGTATTGCAGCGTAGCAGAAGTAAGGATTACATGTGGCATCGGGGTTACGGAGCTCAAAACGGCGAAGATTCTTTTCCTTGGCATATGCGGGAATTCTGATAACCGCACTTCTGTTGGATGTGGCATAGCCGACTGTAACAGGTGCTTCAAATCCGGGAACAAGACGCTTGAAGGAGTTTGTGCTGGGATTTGTGAGCGCGCAGAGAGACGCTATGTGCTTGAGAAGTCCGCCCATGAAGTAATGAGCTTCCTTGCTGAGGTTGGAATAACCGTTATCATCTGAGAATACGGGCTGTCCGTCCTTCATAAGAAGCATATGAACGTGCATACCGTTTCCGGCTTCACCCGCAACGGGCTTGGGCATAAATGTTGCGGAAAGTCCGTACTTTCTTGCCACGTTGTGAATGATGTATTTAATGTTCATTGTGGCATCTGCCATCTGAGACATTATACCAAGGTGAGGTTCGATCTCAAACTGACCTGCAGCACCAACTTCCGGATGATGGTAGTTGAGCTTGATACCCGCTTCTTCCATAAGCATGCACATTTCGCTTCTTGCTTCATAAGAAACATCAAAGGGCTTTGCTATATGGTAGTTCTTCTGCTTTGCAACAACATTGCCCGTACCTTCAACTCCGCTGTTCCAGTGTGCCTGAACGGCATCAATGGAAAATCCTACGGTGTTGGGCTGAACATCCCATGCCACGTTATCGAAAAGATAGAATTCGAATTCGGGAAGAATGTACATTTCATCTGCAATTCCGCAATCTCTCATATATTTTTCGGCAGCAAGCACGATGTTTCTGGGATACTGAGGAAGAGGTCTGTTTTCGGGATTGTCAATGATCATGGCATTACCCGTCATCGTAAGAGTGGGTATCTGGCAGAAGGGATCGATAAGAGCGGTATCCGGATCGGGAATAAACACCATATCGCTCTTTTCAACAACGGCATAACCGTAGTTTGAAGCATCAAAGCCAATACCGTTCTTCATTACGGATTCGGAAAAATTGCCTGCGGGAATAGTAACATGACGGTACTGACCGTTGATGTCCACCATTTTGAAATCGACCATTTTTATGTCGTTTTCTTTTATGAGTTTGATAATATCCTGAACTGTTTTGCCCATTATAAAATCCTCCAAATGTATTTATATGTAAATTATAAAATATTTTGTGCTATTTGTCAAGAAATATATATTGCTCAGCCGTGATTTTTATAATTGCAAATATTTCTTGACACGGGAACAAATTGCCTTTATAATAAAAGCAACAAAGCTCTTTGTTTTGTTTAATTCTTAATTTCCCCTCACAGCGGGAAAAGGAGGTTTTTAAATGAGTATTTATTACGTATCAGCAAACGGCTGTGACACAAACGACGGTCTTTCTCCCGAAAAAGCCTGGCAGAGCATTTCAAAAGTGAATGCAACAATAGTCGGTGGCGATGAAGTGAGATTCCGCTGCGGCGACACTTTCTACGGCAGAATTTACCCCAAGGCAGGTATCTCCTCCGAACAGCCCACAACATACACATCCTACGGCGAAGGTAAAAAACCTGTTGTCAGCCAGTATAAGATCCCCCATGCCGGAGTTTGGGAAAAAGTAAGCGATAATATCTACATGCTCGACATGAATGATATATCGAAATTCGACGGAAACCGCAGCGAAATCGACGCAAATGCGGGATTCATCAAAGTTTCGGGTGTTATAAAATACCGCAAAGTATTCGGACTCGACGAGCTGACTTCTCAGTGGGATTTCTACACCGACATGGATAAAAATCTCCTTTATGTATATTCCGAAAAAGCTCCCGATGAGATTTCCGATGATATAAAAATCGCTTGCAACATCAACTGCATTCCCTTTACCACCCATCTTAAGGTTTGCGGCATTGCATTTATCGGCACGGGCGGTCATGGCATCAATGGAGTTACCGGCGGTGCTTATATTTCCGACTGTGAATTCCACGAGATAGGCGGTTCCCGCCTTCCCGGTTACCCCGATCCCAGAACACGTTACGGAAACGGCGTGGAATGCTGGTCCAACTCCCACGATGTTACGGTGGAGCGTTGCAAGTTCTCCGATGTTTACGATGTTGCCATCACCATGCAGGGCACCGAAGTTAAAGTAAACTGGGAAAACATGTACTTCCGCGACAATGAAATGTGGAACTGCACCCAGTGCTTTGAAATCTGGTCCTCGGGCAAGCTTCCCGACACAGGCTTTGTTAACTGCTATTTTGAAAACAACACCTGCGTCAATTCCGGAATATGCTGGGGAAATGCGGCACGTCCAAACAAGGAAGTTTCCACTCATCTTCTCATTTATCATTTGGAATGTCCTCTGTGCGACATAACCATCCGCAACAATTTCTTCGGATTTGCAAAGAGCGGTACTCTTTACAAGCACCTCGGCATAAAAGCCGTTCCCCACGATTACAAGATATACGGAAACACCATTCTCCGTCCCGCAGGTCAGCTCATATGTAACCGCGCAGATGCAACGGATGAAGAAGTGGCAGCATTCGAAAAGAAGATCGCCGAAACAAATCTCGTTATAGACAACATCGATTATCTTTCTTAAACAGTATAATATTAAAATGCTTCACTACGGTCAAGGCTGCCGTGTGAAGCATTTTTTGTTTATTAAATATACGGAATTATTTCTTTTGCGATCATTGACTTCTGTTCTTCTGTGGGGCGTGCAAAGGGCTTGCGGCATATACCGAAATCAAATCCAAGCTGGTTCATAACTTCCTTTTCCGCCATCATAACACCTATTTTACACAAAACCGCAATTATCCTGTTCGCTTCTGTCTGAATATGTCGGGCGCTCTCAACATTTCCTTCCGCAAGAAGCTTCGAGATCTTCACAAACTTATCCGCCATGAAATTATATGTGCTTCCAATGGCACCATCCGCACCCATGGAAAGTCCCGCAAGGCACATTTCGTCATAGCCGTTATAAACAAGCTTATTCGGGAAAAGGGATTTACATTGCTCCATCATAAAGAAATCATTTGATGTATATTTTATTCCCGCAAAGCAATCTTCTGCAAGAAATTCCCGAAGCTCGCCCACACCGAAATTCACTCCCGAAAAAGCGGGAATGTGATAAACCAGCATAGGCAATCCCCCACTTTGTGCAAGGCGGGTGTAATATCCTTTGATCTCAGCAAAGCTGAATTTATAATAGTACGGTGCAACAGACGATATCATATCGTATGACAGCTTATTTGCGTGCTCCGCAAGTTCGTGCGCCTCTTTTTCGTTCACACTGCCTATGTGAGCAATGAGAGTTTTATCGGGAGCACAGCTTTTAACTATATCCATAACATATTTTCTCTCATCTGTTGAAAGCAAAAATGCCTCTCCCGTACTTCCGCAAACATAAAAACCCGAAACACCCTTTTCTATATTGAATCTTACAAGCTTTTCGAGTTCTTTTTCGTTTATTTTGTCATGCTCATCAAACGGTGTGAGCAATGCCGTAAAAATTCCTTTAAGATCCTTTTTCATTATCAGAATACTCCTTTTGTATTATTCTCCGACGGTGGGAGCTGCACATCCTCGGGATAAAAGCTGTATCCCCTAATATATGCTTTATCCGCATCATCGCGTATATAATTCACAACATATATTTCCCCATCATCAAACTGTACCCAACCCGTATAGCCGAGATCGGGATTAACGTTTCTGTCGTAATCCAGCGGCATTATGCGTGCAGTCTGCTTTTCGCGTGCAGTCTCCGTAAGCTCCCCTCTTTCAAGAAAAGCCGCAAAAACATTGTGAGACTTTCCCGGAATATATCTGTAGGTCACCATTACCCCGCCATCGCTGAGAAAACCCGCCACGGGTCTGTGACCGCAGTCCATCTGCGTGTTGCACACGGGCGACCAGGTATTTCCGTTATCGTATGAGATGGTTTTGAGTATATCGCACCCCATGCGTGAGTTTTCACGCAGAAATGCCACAAGAACTCCTTCCTCGGGTTCAATTATCGAAGCCTCGCAGAGATTGTACCTTGGGTCCGAGGCAACTGTTACCCTTTCCGACCAGGTCTTTCCGTCATCGTCGCTATACCAGAGATACTGCGTGAGTTTTTCCGTTTCAGGGCTTTTGAAATGAGCTGAAATGATCATTCTTCCGTTTTTCAGCACCTTCAATTTATCGGGAACGATGCCGCAGAAGGGGTATATTATGGGATCGGACCAGGTTTGCCCCTCCCCGTCACCATACCATACATAAATGCTTGAGGATGTGTTCTCGTCTTTATACACCCTGTCACATATTATGGCAAGTCTGCCGTCGGGAAGTTTTGATATTCGGGCATTGTTGAAATAATCGTCCTTCCGGCACTTCCCGGTCAAGGGTTTCTTGCGCGACCAGGTTCTTCCGCGGTCAAAGCTTTCCGCCATAACTATTCGGGAATTTTCCCGATCTCCGTGATGTTCGCACTCCGTAAAAACACATATCAGCTTTCCGCTTTCCGTTTTTACAAGATCCGGCCATGCCTCGTAAATGGATTCGTCGCGGCTTACCGTGAATTTATTAATTGCCATGCTCAAACCTCCATGATATTCCCGATATCGACCATTGCACCGTATCCGCGCAATTTATTCCTCAATAAATCGACATTTATATTTTTAAAACTTATCCCGTCATTTGCCGCCATGACCGCTGCAATTCCTGCCGCCTCACCCATAGCAACACACGGTGCCATAACTCGGACCGGCCCCAAGACCTCCCTTTCCACGCTTACACATCTGCCGACAGCGATAATATTTTCCGCATCGCGTGGCACAAGACATCTGTAAGGAATGCACGTGTGGGGAGAACGCCTTTTCACGTCATGGAATGGTTGCAGACTTGGTTTTTTCGGATTTGGAAGATCCCATCCGTACGACGATATGGCTATGGTATCCGAAAACTCCGTTCCGTTCACAAGATCCTCTACCAAAAGGGTGTATTCACCGACGATACGCACGGTCTCCCTTATCCCTATCACGGGAGCTACCCTGCATATACGAGCCTCTGAAAACCCGGGAAAATATTTTCTCATTATTTCAAGAAGTTTATAGTTTTCGCGTCTTCCGTCAATTATACCCCGAGACAAAGATTCTGCATCCGTGCCGTCAATACCAACCTGACGTATTGTATTTATCATAAAGGTATCTTCGCTGCAAAGTTTTACAGATATAAATATTTCATAAGGGAAATCCCACTCCCCCGTTTCCTTAAGCTGCGCAATTATCTTTCTGAAACGGAAGTCTTCAGTATCTTTCATGTATTTTGAAAGAATACCCGCATCCACATTTTCCACGTGCATTTCAAGGGATGCCGCCGCCATTCCCCCGTTTTCGTCACCCTTTTCAAAGCCGCAACCGCAATATCTGCATATATCGGCATCTCCCGTTGCGTCAACAAAAGCCTTTGCCTCTATTATGTATGTCCCGCTCTTGTTGTGAACCATAATTCCGGAAACATTGCCGTCTTTGCACTGAGCTGAAATGACATCCGTAAAATACAGGATTTTACATCCGACTTCTTCAAGCATTGCTTCCAAAACCAGTTTCATTTTTTCACCGTCAAAAACAAGACCCGTCCCAAGCGACGGATACCATCCATGGGGATTGAGAGAAAGATCCACCGTGCGAAAATCCACGGCACTCTTTTCCAAAAGCATACGTTCTTCAAGAGTTTTGTATATTCCGGCGATACTCTGATATATTTTCCCGTCATCATAAAGCCTTGCACCGAGCATATGGTTGACAAGACCTGCCGTTCCAACACCGCCAAGACATCCGTTTTTTTCAACAAGGAGCACTCTTGCACCTTCGCGCGCTGCGGAATAAGCGGCGGAAAAGCCTGAAAATCCGCCTCCGCAAACAACTATGTCATATCTTTCTTTTTTTGAAATCTGCATATTATACATTTTTCTCTCCAAATAGCTTATATTACCTTATTACATTCAATTTTATCACATAAAACCACTCATTTTTATATATTTTTTGCTTATTTTTTTACTGTGGTTGCTTTTTTATAAAAAACGTGATATTATATTTTCAGCGAGGTGAAAAGAATTGAGTTTTATTTCATACCGTGAGATAGGAAAAGATCCCATGTATAAGATCTGGCACAGTACGGGATTAAACGTAATTATTTACATACATTCCGACGGAGGAAATATTGTTTTTGAAGACTGCATATATCCCATGAAAAAAGGGGCTCTGTGTTTTATCGGTGCCAAGAAGATCCACTATACCATGCCTGATGACCCGCAGATCTACACAAGAAGTAAAATTTTTCTGACTTCGGAAGAACATCTTGATCTTGTGCATTTCTTTTCGGGGAAAAGCTCTTTCTGCAATTACTTTTCGGAAGACAGAGCTGTTTATGCACATCTCCCTGAAGAAATGCAGAAAAACGCAGAACAGCTTATAACAGAAATAAACAACAGCCAAAAAAGCAAATATTCCGACACAAAACTGCTTTGCAACTATATGACACTGCTCACATACATTGATATGTACTCAAGCGAAAAGCAACAAATATCAGCGGGATTTGCCCACGAGGCTTTGAACTTTATAAACCGCAGCATTTCGGAAAACATAAGTATCGACGATATCTGCAGTCACTTACACATGAGTAAATATCATTTTTGCAGAAAATTCAAGAGCATCACGGGAATTACGGTCATGGACTATATTTTAAAAACAAGGATCGCCATGGCGCAGAAAATGCTTTCCTCCACCACTATGAGCGTGGGTGAAATATCTGAAAAATGCGGTTTTTCGGGAATATCGTATTTCTGCCGCATTTTTAAAGAACAAACGGGAAAAACACCCTTAAAATACAGAAAAACAGAGCGATAGTACTGCTCTGTTTTCTTTTATAATATTAAAGTAAAAATGCCACAACTTCAGAAAATTTTCGGTAATCATCGGTCTTAACAGCACAAAAATCGGAAAGGAATACCGCCTCATCGTTTCCGCCCATGCCATAATCATCGCCAATATAAACTACCTCGCTGTGCGAAAGTCCGAAGCGCTTACAATAAACATCAAGGGCATATGCCTTGTCGTAAGGCGCGGGGGCCATATCAAAGGAAGAAGAACCGCCCACAAAAACCGTATAATCGGAAAATACATCTTTAATGTCATCATATATTTTGCGTCGCTTTGCGCGGTCAGGGTCAAAGCTGAGCTTGTCTTCTATTTTTGCATCTGTTCCGAGAATGGGGAAGGTGACGCAGCCCGAAGGGTGATATTCAACATTTTTCCCCGCGTATTCTGTAAATCCGTACTTTTCGCGCATTTCGGTCACTCTTTTTTCAACGCTTTCACGGTCACATGGCAACTGCTCATCGAAAACTATATCTATATCCCCTTTATCGCAGTTGTATTCCGCGTACTGCATACCGTAGTTTCCGATTATATCTATCGGAAAATGACCCAACTGTTCAAATATTCTCCGGCACGTTCCCGCCCCAACCATAAGGAGCTTGTATTTTTTCGAGAGTTTTGTGAGAACCTCGCGGTTTACGGGATCAAGCGGAGTTTTATGCTGAGTAAGGGTGCCGTCCATGTCGAAAGCCACCACTTTTATATTGTTAGCGTTCATTCTCTTACCTCCGTACGATTCATGCAAAATAACTGTAGTACAGCCACAAAACGCTGTATCTGTCTTTAAGGTCCTTAGCGTAAAGCACCGCATCGTATATTTTGTCTTTGCCGTACATTTTTTCAAACTCTGAATAATCAAGTCCTGCCGCACTTATCATTCCGATAAATTCTTCGGGTGAAGGAGAATCTGCAAGAACTTTCTTTATTTCTTCCCATTTTTCATAAACGGCAGAACAATCGTCTTTTTCATACCAGCCAAGCTTATCCTGCAAAGCTACTATTCCGTCTGCTGAAGTGGAATAAATACGTCTTATGTTGCCTTCCCATTTTTTGCGGTCAAAGGGTCTTTTTGACGGAGTTTTTGCAAGTATCTCACGGCGAATACGCGCTGTCACAACACTTGAAAAAACAACATCTATACCATGGGCAAAATATTCTTTGCCATCCAAAAGACCGGTGATTTCAAAAAAGTGAGATAAATGATGTTCACTTCCCGATGCGGGGCGAGAACAGTCCACAAAGCTCATGGCAACACCCACATTCACAAGCGCTTCCATAAGCACACCCACAGTTTTTTCATCACGTGCCGATATTCCTTCGGCAAGCTTTTCTATCTGCTTTGCCGATGCGTATGTCATGTCATAAACCTTATCGCAGAAGTATTCTCCGTTTATAAGAGCGGAAAGTTTCCAGTCGTTAAGGCAGGAAAATTTGCCTATTATGTCACCGTAACCGGCACGTATCATATCGAGCGGTGCATTTTTAAGTACAGATGTATCCGCAATTATAGCTTTTGGCGGGCGGGCATTGAGAGTCACCTTCATTCCTCCGAGAATAAGTGCCGCTCCCACCGAAGCATAACCATCCATGGATGGAGCTGTTGCCACTATAAAATAAGGAATATCTTTCTTAAAGCTTGTGTATTTGCACAGATCATTGATAACTCCCGAGCCAACACCTATAATAAGATCGGTATCGGAAGTTATATAAGAATCTATCTCATCTATCTTTTCTTCATTTGGCACAACAACATCTGCATTATCCGAAAGTATAAGGTTTTTATATACTTTTGAGCCAATGATATCATACACAGCTTTTCCCGCGGCTGCATATGTGTTATTGTCGGATACTAAAAGGATATTGTTGTAATCCGCACAAAGAGAAATCATATCACCTAAAATTCCGCTTCCGATCGCCACGTTATCAATAGGACAAAGGTGCCTTCTTCCGCACGGACAATTTTCAAAACTTCTTTGCAATTCGCGGACATTCATAAAGAGTACTTCCTTTCATCATCTGACTATGTCTGTTATATAATAAAGCAATAAAAAAGCTTTGTCAATATATGGCGCAAAACCCGACAAATGAGCAATAATATGATGATTATTAATCATTTATCGGTCATAGCACAAAGTTTTTTTGCCGCTTGCGCCGCAATTTCAAGGAATTTTTGCGGATCGTCACCGGAAAAAACTTCGAGCATCAGCGTTCCGCAAAATCCGCTCTCTTTTATGCGCATTGCCACTTTTTCAAAGTCTATTGAGCCGCAAAACGGCAAAATATGATCATCACCATTGTATATTCCGTGATTATCGTGTATGTGAGTACAAACAATGCGGTCGCCGAAAAGCGGCATATATTCCCTGCCGGGAGTAAAGCAGGATTCGTGTCCGCAGTCCCAGCAAAAACCTGCTTCATCCGTACCGAAAGTTTCCATTGCCCATGCAAGGTTTGCGAGCTTTCGCTGGTTTTCAAAGGCGATCTTTATATTTTTCTTCACAGCATATTCCACAAGATCCCCGTATCTTTTTCTGCCCGCATCCGTGATGGACGGTGCTTTCTCACCGGAGGAAAGATGCACAACAGCTATCGGAACACCCACCGCCGCACAATTATCAACAGTATTTTTAAGCCGAGCCAACATGGCATCTCCATCCTCATTCTCACTCCACATGGCATTTATGCCGTCAAAGGGGGCGTGCAGCGTGTCATAGGATATACCATGCTTTTCAAGAAGCCGTGCAACATTCAACTGCCTTTCCCTTTCAAAAACACCGGAAAAGCAGGCTTCAAAGCCAACACCTGCCATTGCTTTTATGTAATCCTCATCCGAAAGACCGGTTGCTGCATGAAGATTGATTCCTATTTTACGCATTTTTGCGCACCTCACCCGCACATATCAAAGAATATCCGTCATTGCCCGCCCGAAGTATTCTGACAAGATCCTCGGGTGTTTTTATTTTATCATATGTAAAAATCCCACCGCGCCCGAGTGCTGCCGCACTGTGAAAATCAGACCCCGACGTTGCCGCTTTTCCGTAATGGTGCGCAAACATTTCCGCCATCTCGTTACGGAAAGGTTCGGTGCCGCCGTTGTAGACCTCTATTCCAAACAGCGGTGACGGGTCACACACCGTCATTTTATTGCGAAACGGGTGAGCCTGCACAATAAGGGCATCCGGGGGCAACAGAGCTTTAAGTTCATCAAGCCCCGAAAGCCTGTTTAATAATGGGGCATTATAAAAGAATTCTTCGTGAAGTCCATACACGAGATAATCGTTTATGGTGCCGTCAAACCGCACCTCCGCTCCCGGAAGTACTGTAAAACCAAGCTTTTCCCCCTCGTTGCGTGCTGTGTAATAGCCGCGAAGATAACGTTCTATTATTCTTTTATGATCAGCTCCGTCAAGTTCTTCACTGAACCAATTATAAAATGTGCTGAAATAATGGTCGGTAACCACCATTCCGTCATAACCTGCATCGTGATACAGTTTTACTATTTCAGATGCACCGGTTAATGCGGCAAGATCACATTCCGATGTGTGCACATGCAATTCAAATTTTCCCATTGCAAACTCCGCTCCGTAATTATTATCAGAATTATATTATATCACCGAAAATTTTGTATGTAAAGCTATTATTTTAAATTTGCAAAAAAGAAACGCACTTCAGTGCGTTTTGCCCCATAGAGGTGTGTTTTTCGGCAACAAAGTCACCGAAAAACACAAATTAAAATAATATTTTATATTGCATTAAGGTTTTGCAACATTCTGAAAAACTCAAAGAACCAGCGACGGTGCAGTATATACCCTTGCAGCAAGCTCCGAATTGAGCATATAAAGGCTCTTGGGATCGGAACCAAAAAGTTCCATTTTGGTTATAAGGTCGTTTGCGTTGGTTTCTTCTTCGCCCTGTTCTTTTACGAACCAGTCGAGGAACTGCATGGTGCGGAAATCCTTAACATTATATGCCGCAGCATAGATATCGTTGATGAGTGATGTTACGTATTCCTCGTGCTCAAGACCCGCCTTAAGAACAGTCATATCACAGTCAAGTGCCTTGTCGGGCTTTGCGATAGCATCGAGTTCGACCTTTTCGTTGTTGTTCTGCAAATAACGGTAGAACAGCATTGCGTGGTCTCTTTCTTCCTGTGCCTGCACGTAATACCAGTTTGCAAAACCGTTAAGTCCTCTATCCTCAAAATAATTTGAAAATTCAAGGTAAAGGTATGCCGAATAAAACTCCTTGTTGATCTGCTGATTAAGCAATTCTCGTACTTTCTTGTCCATCATAATAAAATACCTCCGTTTTAATATTATAAATTCGGAATAATATAATTATTCCGTAAAATCCAGTAAAAACAGATTTCCGTGACCGTCTCCGTACCAGCATTCACCGTTATGGAAATCAATAAATTCAGGCTCAAGGCGATATCCCATGCCCCAGAGATCGATATATTTTTCCATGCACTTATTCTTTGTGTCAATAATACGCAAGGCGGGGCGAATATCCTCGCTTTCAAATCCCTCAAGAGAATATATTTTGCCATCGTGGAAACACGCGCCCTGGATGTAATTGTGATATTCACAATCAAACATATCTTTTATACTGTCAATTCCCAGAGTCACCGTATTTACGCCATATTCGGCATCAGGATTTCCGTCGGAAAGCTTTGGAAGCTCAAAGGAAAAATATCTTGAAGTATGGGGCTTATCACGCATGGTGAAGCCGTAATATACTCCGTTTTCGCGGTCGAGTACAAAGTTTCCGTAAGGGCGTACATCGCTGTCGCAGGATCTCCAGTAATCATAATTATCGGTAAAGCCTATTTTTATAACCTGCGCAAGAGTGCTGCTGAAACTCTTTCCGTCCCGCTCAATGCGGTATACTGCACACACACCCTCTTTTTTGTCTTCACACGATGAGTAGCTGTTGTATATGTTGGTATAAAGCAGAGGAAATTCATCGCCTTGCTCAAAATATTCGCCGCCAAACATAACAGCATTGCTGTGGGGCTTTAAAATATCCGATCTGTCAAGCTGAAAAAATGATATCTCGTCAACGCATTCTTCTGTCTTCAGCTTTTCCGTCTCAAAAACATGACACCCACCCTCAGTATCAAAGCGGAAAAGATACCCTCCCCATACGGCACCGTCCTGGCCGCCAATGGTTTTTGCAATTCTTTGTAATTTCATATATTTTCTCCTTTCGGCTCACACGATGCGGGAGCGTTTCCCGCCATCGTAAAAACTTTCAATATTTTTTGCCACTTCATCCATGCAGCGCTGGCGGGCATCTATTGACCCCCATGCCATGTGAGGTGTGAATATCACATTTTCACGGTCAAGTATCCGCTGATAAGGACTTTCTTTTTGCATGGGCTCCGCAGAATAAACATCCACACCGAGTCCTCCGAGTCTTCCGTCTTCCAGAGCACGGCATACGGCATCTTCATCCACCACATTACCTCGGGCAACATTTATGAGTATGGTTCCCTTTTTCATCATAGAAAGACGCTCTTCGTTTATCAGGTGATAGGTCTTCTCGCAAAGCGGCGTGTGAAGGCTTATAATATCAGACTCGCGACACAAAGTGTCTATATCAACACACGGATAGCTTTCCACGGGAGTTCTCTTGAATGCCAAGACGCGGCAACCCGCAGCTTTTGCAATACCTGCAACCCTTGTTCCGATATTACCAAGTCCCACAACACCCCAGGTAAGTGCAGAAATGTCACGGAATACCGGCTTTATACGGTTGAACATTCCGCTTTTTGTATAGTCCCCCGACTTTACAAATCCGTCAAAAGACATAAGGTTTGTGGCGAGCGAAAATGCCATGGCAGCAGTAAGCTGAGCCACACTGTCGGTGGAATATCCCGCCACGTTGCACACGGCAATGCCATGCTCACGACAATAGACGGTATCCACATTGTCATAACCCGTGGCCGTAATACAAATAAGCTTCAGTTTTTTTGCATACGGCAGGTTTTCGCTGTTGAGCTTTACTTTATTAAGTATAACGACCTCCGCATCACATATGCGCTCCTGCACCTCATCCGCCTTTGTCACATCATATACAGTAACATCGCCAAGTCGGTTTATGGCATCAAAATTCAGATCATCGCCAAGGGTCGCAACATCAAGTACCGAAATTTTCATAGTATCTGTAATCTTTCTCCTGTTTCAGCAGTATTGGTTATTTTAAAAAGCGGGGCAAAATAATAGCCTCTGTCCTCAATGTGCCGAATTGATAATAACGGTATTCATCTGCTCCATCCAATCAACGCTGCAGTTAAAGCTTTCGGCAACAGCGCGGGCAGGCACAAGGGTTCTGCCGTTTATTATCTGAGGGGGAACATCAAGATACTTTTCCTCACCGTTTACGTAATACACATCGTTGCCAATGCTCATAGTGACGGTCACGCCGTCTTTTTCAGCAGTAACAGACTGCGTTTCGCCATTCCATTCAACATTTGCACCAAGAGCTTCAAATATCACTCTCAACGGCACAAGGGTTCTTCCGTCGCGGATAACGGGTGGCTGGTCAAATCCCAGAGATCTTCCGTCAAGCACCACGCGCACACCGTTTTTAAGAAGCGTTTCCTTAACGTATGTGAGGTTTTTTGCGGAAAATTCATCACCCGCTTTGGTACCATAGGTGGGTTTGAAGAGTGTTGCTTCATTCACACCCAAATGTCCGAAATTTGTAGCATCATATTCATACCACATATTGTCAAGACAAAGATAATTCCACGAATGCACCTTGAGAACATTTTCCACAAACAGACAAGGGATACCCGCAAGAGTACAGAAATCCAATATCGCGTTGGAATAATGGTCACAAACTCCGCTGCCGTTTACAACAAGCTGTGCCGGACGTGCGGGAACACCAAGTTCATACGTTGTATTTTCATGCAGCCATCTGACAAAATAGTCAAGCTGGTCTGTCTGATAATGGGAATACTCACGGGCTTCTTTTACAAGCTGTTTCATCTTATCGAAATACTGAACATAAAGTTCGTCAACAGTAAATCCGCCATTTGCATTCAAATAAATATCCATTCTTCTTCCCGTAGGATTTCCACTGTCATCGGCGAACTCGGTAATACCGAAAATCGCATCGGCAAGGGAGCTGTGCTGGCTAAGGATCATTCCAAATCCCGTTTGCGAGGTCGTAAGATATTCTTCCTTGACACCCGAAGAATAAAGATATCTTATCACAAAGCTCATGGCATGTGCTGCGTCTGCCGTAACCACCTTATTGCGGAAATTATAAAGCTGCGCGAGAACTTCCTTGAACTGAACATTCATAGTGGGACATGTGAGTATTATACCATGTCTGCTCTCGGTGGCATACTGTATATCCCACCCGGGGAAAAGTGAGGCAAGATCAAGCTGAGCAAAAGCCTCGTTCACCTGAGTATAGGTGTTTTGTGCAAATACATTATGTGCGGGCGATAACAACATACAAGCGGAAATAACCGCTGCCAATATTTTTTTCATAATATAATAGTCTCCTTTTTAGGAAGGTACATCAGGGTCTGCGAATAAAAATATTCAATATCAGCGACACGAAAGTGAGGCAAAGAAGCATCACAAAAGGCGCAGTATATCCGCCCGTTGCTTCCAAAACTTTATTTGATGCGGTAGCCACAAACGAGCCCACCATAACAGTAAAGGTCATAAAAGCCATATTTCCCTGAAAATGCTTCATGCCGTAAAACGATGACGTGAACGCTGCAGTAATGGTTGGACACGCACCATAAGACATACCCGTAAGGCACAGTCCAGCAACACACAGCGGCAACGAGCTTATATACACGGCAAAAAGCGTTACTGCAGCAGCGCATATAGTCAGAGCATTGGCACACAGCATGGTATTACGGCGACCGATAACATCGAATACTGCACCGGTAAGTATTCGTCCGAACCCATTGCAAACCGAAAGAACACCGACTAAAGATACAGCGAGCGATTCGGGCGCATTTACAGACAGTGCAAGATCCTTGGCAAAGCTGATAACCGAACTGCCGACTGCCGCCAAAAAGGAGATGCAGATAAATGCCATCCAGAATGAGGCACGGCAAAGCATCTGTGCGGAGGTGAGATCACGAATATCAAACTCCCGCTCTTTTGTGTTTTTCGCACTCTTTGCTGCGGGAAGAACAGTATCCGCAGTCGGTCTTTTAAGAAAAAGTCCCGCCAAAAATGTAACGGCAAAAATCGCAATGCCCAATATTATATAAGTCATGCGCCAACCAAGCGGACTTTTAAACATTGCATCTGCAGCATTTCCGAGTATCAGTGCGGATGCACCAAAACCCATCATAAGGCAACCCGAACATAAACCCTTTTTGTCGGGGAACCATGCACTGACGGTCGCAATGACCACATTGTATGCAATGCCTATGCCAAGACCCGCAAAGACTCCGTAGGTAACATACAGTATCGCAACAGATGCGCCATTCAGAAAGGCGGTAAAAATAAATCCCGCCGCCGACAGGATACCCGATGCGGCAAGGGCGATTTTGTGTCCCAAACGTGCAGAGAGCTTTGCACCGAGCAGACCGCCTATACAAAACAAGGTCATGGCAATGGTGAAATTTATGGCAAGCCCCGATGCTCCCCAACCGAATTCTCCACTCAAAGGAGCTTTGAGAATCGACCATGCATACAAAATGCCAGCAAAAAGCATCGAAACCACGCCTATTGCCATATAAACCCAGCGAACAGAAATTCCGTAATTAGTTTTCTTCATTGATACATCCTTTTATATTATTTCTTGTATTATACTAAGTATATTATATTTTGACAAAAAATTCAAGATGTGCCCGCGCAAAATCAAAAGATTTTAAAGAAAACAGGCACATCCCAAACTATTTTTAATATTTTATATGAATCAACTTGCCTTGCGGCGGTTTTGGGTTTTAAGATGTAAAGGGTTAAAACTTGTCGTAAACCACAGTTTCTTCAAGGGGACGGAATTTGTTATGGAATTCGTGGGGCAAAGCTCCGTCGGTAGGCTTTCCCATCACCAAAAGTGCCAGAGGCTTTATATTATCGGGAATATTAAATTCTTCTCTCATCACCGAGGGATTAAAATGCATCACCCAACAGCAACCCACTCCCATGTTCTGAGCGGCAAGCATCATGTGAGTTGCAACAATGGCTGCATCAACAGGTGCCGAAAGAGCTCCGTCATACGGTCTTTTCCAACTTTCGTCTTCGTTATAGCACACAAGCATTGCAGTGGGCGCATTAAAATGACACCTTGTGCACTTTTTGAGTTTTTCCATTGCTTCATCATTATTTAAAACAAGGATCCTTTGCGGTTGAAAATTGCATCCCGTAGGAGCCTTGTGCGCGGCATCAAGAATTCCCGAAACACACTCATCCGACAAATGCTCTGGGGCGAAACTTCTGACAGAATATCTTTCCTCTATAAGCTTTTCAAATTCCATGATTATACCTCTTTTCTGTATGGTTATGGTTTTGGTTCAGTACGAATAAACGGAAGTTATACCGAGAAATTCCTCAAGGCATAACCCGCTTTCATAGACCGCGGTCGCCTTCTCGATTCCGATATATCTCACATGCCACGGCTCATACATATATCCCGTTATATGTTCCTTGCCTCTCGGGTACCTTATGATAAACCCGTATTTATGGCAATTTTCCGCTATCCACTTTGCTTCGGGGGTATGCTCAAACGAGCTTAGAATGGAGTTCAGATCAAATGCAAGTCCCGTCTGATGCTCCGAGTGACCCGGTCTTGCAGAATATCTGTCCGCAGCCGCCTTGCCGTCTCTTTTTACATACCCGTTATATATTATCTTCTGATCGGTGTAGCTTCTGTAACCCGATCTTACAAAAAGATAAATTCCCGCCTGCTTTGCATCGTTAAACATAATATTAAGATGTTCCCATGCCACAGAATCAATGCCGGGAGCATAGCTTTGCGGCAAAGGATATGTTTTATTTGCAATAAGTATTCCGTCAATGTATGTACATTCCGCTTCGGGATTGACCGTCACACTCACTGTAGCATATACGGCACTGTTGTCCCTTGACGTTACCGTAACAATGCAGTTTCCGGCAGAAACACCCTTTATATTACCAAGATAGTCAACCGTTGCAACAGTCGTGTCGGAGCTTTGCCATATCTCGCCCTTATCGGTGGCATTGTATGGCTGCATTGTGACGATCGGCATGGTCTTGTGACCGACGGATAATGTCACATTATATACCGTAAGAGAGATGCCCGTAACGGGAACATACTCAACAACAGGCTCGGGTTCGGGTTCGGGCAGAGGGATAACCTCGGGTATCGGTTCCGGCACTTCCTCCGTTTGCCCATAAGTTTCAGAAACTTTTTCCTGCTCTGCGTCTTCGGTTGCGTTTCCAGAAGGACCTTCATTTTCAATTTTTGCTTCTTCATTCGGAGCCACGGGAATTTCATCGGGATCTTCCACGGAAATCTCCGGTTCTGTGTCAGGCAGAGTTTTCTCTCCCGTTGAAGCAGGAACACCTTTTATTTCAAAAAACAAATTCGAAGTTATATCACACCCCGTTGCGGAAGTTATAAACAAAGCGACCAGAATAACAGATAAAGTTTTTAACAATACTTTTTTACTCATAAATAACTCCATTACGTGATTCGGGTGAATTCTTGCCCCCCGGAAAGTAAAGTACAGTTTTCCGCTCTTAAAGTTGTTTTTCGTAAGACACATCAAACAAAAAGACTTTTGTTCCCGTAAGCTCTTTTAAAGCCAAGAATACACATATTACAGATCACAATATAAAAACTCTGCGCAAAACTCATTTACATTAACATTATATCATATGAAAATAAAAAAGGCAATTCTCCTTCGTGAAAAATTGTCTTTTTTTTGCAAATCATTCTGTCCCTCTAAAATGCTGATGTTGAAGTAAAAAACATAAGGCTCTCACAGCGGAGAGCCTATAGCCTTTTATGAAATAATAATGTTACCGGGTCAACTCAAAATCGACTCCGAAAGATGTTCTCTTTCCGTTAGCAAAAATATCTTTCTCAGAATCTTGACAAAACAAGTGCCGCCACAACAAGAAACGCACCCGCAATGCTATCCCTCGATGGTCTTTCTCCGAAAACCGCCCACGACATGATGCTTGCGGATATAACAGAAAGCGCACTGTTAAGCGGATACAGTATCACGGCATCGTCATACTTATTTGCCGCTGTCTGAAAGTATGTGGCACCGTAGAGATCCGTTCCCATTATGAGTATATAAGGGATAAATCTTACTATATTTTTCGCCTGAACTGCAGCACAGGCCTTCGCCTTGAAAAACGGACGCAAGAAAGCAAGGATCGCACATGATATAACAAAAGTATAAAAAGTTAAAAGCTTAGGCGAGCATTCAGGAAGATACGACGTAAAGGCTTTCTGGCAAACGGAATTCAAGCCCGCAGACAAAAATACCGCAACAAGTAAAAGTATCCCCATAGTGCCCGGCTTTTTGAACTGCTTTACCTGATACCTCATCATAAAATAAAGTGCCGCCACAATAAGAAGGAAGGCTGCAAATTTTGCAAGTGTAAACCTTTCACCAAACAGAAAAATACCGAAGACCACGGCGATAACAAAACTTGATTTCACCGTAGCATTTGCAAGCATATATGCGTCAGACTTTAAGACCATTAGCCATGTCATGTAATTCACCGTCATGCCGACTCCGTAGAAAAAGCATATTATCCATCCGTTCGCAGGCATGTGGAGGCTCCCGCCGCTTGCAAGGATAATAAAATATCCCAGTACAACACACACTGTGTTTCGGACAAAGCATAAATTTATGTTATCGGCAAGGCAGTTAAGGGATGTGCTTAATTTTTTCGAACAACCGCCCTTTAAAGTATCCAAGAATACCGTTATAAGAATGAAGATATATCCTATCATTTCCCGCCTTCTCCCATTTGGCTGTTACGCAGGAACGTTACGTTATCGAAATTGAGTTCCTTTGTGTTTTCTATCTTCAAAGCCGTTTCAGAGCATATTTCGGTATCAGAAAAACAAATATTTTGCATTTCATATCCGTCTTCACCAATGACCGTTATTCCGCAGGCGGCATTTTTACATTTAAGCCCCTTTACGGAAATATTGCGCACCACCGGCATATTTATATTAGGGTTCGATTTATCATCAAGCGGCTCTCCCGTGTACTTCATAGTCATATGCACGGCGGACGACCACGAATTTGATATGAGTATATTTTCACAGTCTATGTTTTCCACGCATCCGCCCCTGCCCTTCATGGTTTTAAGACGCAGACCGCTATAAAACTCTCCGTCGAAAATGCAATCGTGAATATATGCGTTACGGATGCCGGCACCGGTCTCGCTTCCCACAGTAAAGCCGCCATGACCGCCAGTTCCTTTGATATGGCGTATGACCACATCCTCGCACGCAACGCCAACCTCCCACGAATCCTCGTCCCTGCCCGCTTTAAGGCAGCACACATCGTCGCCTGTTTTAACATCAATATATTCCACCAGCGCACGTTTGCAGGATTCAAGATTCACACCGTCGGTGTTTGGAGAATCCTCGGGATTCCTTATAACTATATTGCGCACGATTATGTTCCTGCACCATGCGGGATGGACTGTCCAGGAAGGGCTGTTTTTAAAAGTAACCCCTTCTATCAGAACGTTTTCACATTCAACAAACTGCAAAAAGCGGGGTCTTACTCCATCCTCGGGACGGTCATATACCCGCTCGCTGAGCGGAGAAAGAGCTTTTCCCTTTTTTATCAGATCATACATACCCGGGCAGTTCTTTTTCATGTGCCACCAGGAGTTTCCGTGTCCGTCTGCAACTCCTTTGCCTGAAACTGCAATATTTTTGCACTTATAAGCGTATATAAAATGGGAAGGACTATAACAGCGTGTTCCGGCAAGAATTCCGTAGACTGTGGGAAGGTAATCTTCAAAATCCTCGCTGAAGTGAAGCACACAGCCCTCCTCCAATCGCAGGTTTACGTTATCCTTAAGGTGTATTGCTCCCGAAAGCCACTTGCCCGCGGGAATTATTACATATCCTCCACCCGTTTCAGAGCAATGGTCTATAGCAGCATTTATGGCATTTGTTGACTTTATGTCCGCACCTGCCGCAGCTCCGAAATCCCTAATATCAAAATACCTTTCGGGAAATATAGGAGGGACAGGCATTTCAAAAGGTTTAAAAAACATGGCTTCACCTCATAACACAATATCATATACTAAATTATACATGATATACCACACAATTCAATACACATTACTCCGCTTTTCTTGCACAATATTCCGATTTATTCTTGACATTCGCCGCATTAGCACGTATAATTTGCTTATAATGTCGCAAAAACATGAGAGGAGGAAATTCTGCCGTGATAATTCCGTTTTATGAACTGAAAAAATATCCGTTTTGCATAACCGAAGCAGATGCTTTCGTTCAGACACCCTCATACACTTATCTCATTATAAGCAACAGAAAATTCAACGGGTTTATATGCATAAAATCCGGAAAATGCCGATATATGTGTAAAAACGGCAGCTTCACCATGTCGGAAGGCGCTATTGCCTATGTGCCCTCGGGATCGGTGCATGAGCTGGAAATACTCTCTGACAGCATAGAATTTTACCGAGTGGATTTTACTGTTACGATAAATGGTGAAAAAGTATTTTTTTCAGAAAATCCCATAAAGCTTACCGATTCCGCATCCGCGGAATGCCTTTCTGCCATTTCACGCCTTGCTTCTCCCTTTGCCCGCAGCGAAAACTCTATTGAAAAAACAGAAAATATATGCACTATCTTCCGAACATTACAACAACCGCAAGACAACTCTGCAATAAAAAAGCTCGCACCGGCTCTCGATTATATCGCAAACCACTTTGATTCGCCCGTAAGCTGCAAGCAGCTTGCACGACTGTGCTATCTTGGCACCTCGCAGTTTTATGAGCTTTTTAAAAAGGAAACATCTAAAAGTCCTTTGGAATACCGCGACAGTCTTTTGATAAGAGAAGCCCGGCTGCTTATCGAAAATACCGAGCGTTCGGTAAACGAAATTTCTGCACAACTGGGTTTTCAGAGCCCCTCATATTTCAGCAGATTTTTCAAAAAGCATGTGGGGTGTTCACCGTTGCAGTATAAAAAGACGGCGGGAGTTAATACCCTCCCCTTAAAATGATATTAAATTTTTCACCTTGGCACACTGCTTTCATATCTGAACTCCATGCCAAAATCAAATCATTCGGTGTGGTACGTTGATTTTCGTCCATTTATATTGAAAAATATTCACAGCGGTAAAGGTTCACTCCCCCGCTGACGGAGGCAAAATGGGAATCTTAAAAGAAACGGATAAAAATATTTTTGATCTCGACAATTATTATTTTATGAATGAAGTCGCGCTGAAAGAAGCGGAGGCTCCCCATACTCACAAATTCATAGAGTTTGTTTATACATCTAACGGCAGAGGCGTGCACACGATAGACGGCAGAGAATATCACGTTAAAGCAGGTGATCTTCTCATTGTGAATTACAGCCAAAAGCACTCGGTGACTCCGACAGATAATCTTGTATACACAGACATCATGCTGAAACCCGAATATGTAAACAGCACTCTCAAAGGCACGGAGGATGTTTTTTTACTGCTGCGGTTAAGGGATTTTTCCGATCTTTCCAACCGTATTATAAAGGATAATATTCATCTTCATTTTGACGGAGAGGAAAAGGAGAAAATAGAGTTTCTTTTATCCTGGACTTTGCAGGAGCAAAAAAACTTAACATCTGCATCAGAGCTTATAATATATTCTGCTCTTTCCATGCTCTTAAGCCTTGTTTTCCGCAAAATGACTCAAAACCAAAATGCACGCCTTTCCATAAACGACCATCTGCTTTTTTACATTGAAAGAAATTGCAAAAGCAAGCTTATCATAGGTGATATGGCATCAAAATGCGGTTATACCGCAGAGCACTTTTCAAGGTTGTTCAAGCGTTACACGGGAAAGACTCCCGTGGAATTTGTAAATAACTGCAGAATAGACCTTGCAAAAAAGTTGCTGACGGAAACAGACAAATCCGTAGAAAGAATCATGTCGGAATGCGGTTTTTCAAACAGAGCAGCGTTTTTCAAAAAATTTCACAATGCAACGGGAACCACACCTCTTGCTTATAGAAAAAATCAAAAATGAATACTTTTTTCCTCATAAAATCATCTTTTTTCTGCGGAACATTATGCTATAATTGAGATATGCAAGCCAAACTTTGCCTGCAACAATCATACGTTTCGGAGGAAAAAATGAATAAATACGATATTGCTGCGATCATCTGGCCCGCCTATACGGGAGATGAACCCAGAACACGGATATTCTGGCCGGAAGGATACGGCGAATGGCAGAC
>JAFYUY010000078.1 GCA_017549405.1 Clostridia bacterium
AAACACTCTATCCAGCTGAGCTAGCAGCGCATGTTGGCTCGTGTCAACTCCTATATATTAGCATAAAGAGGAGGATTTGTCAAGGGTTTTTTAAAATATTTTTTTTGAAAATCCCAAGAAAAACGGAATGCCAATTTTTACTTCGGCAATCTGCACAAATATATTGCAGGCAAAGGACGAATTTTTGAAACAGGGAAAAGCATATTGAAATTAATCTCGGTTTGTGTTACTATTATAATAACTGGAGGGATCATATGAACATCTTGAATGTGGCTCTTTTGCAGATATCGCCAACGGGATCGATTGATGGAAACCTTATAAAAGGAATCGAATTTTGCCGCAAGGCAAAGGATATGGGGGCAGATATCGCCCTTTTTCCCGAAATGTACAGCAACGGATATGATATTTACAATACCGATGCAAGTGAATGGACAGGGACTGCAATTTCTGCAGACAGCAAGTTTGTCTGTGAGTTTTCGCATCTTGCCAAAGAGCTTAATATGGCGATAGGCATAACTCTGCTGGAAAAAACCGATGCGGCACCGCGAAACACGTTGGTGCTTTTTAACAGGCGCGGAAGCAGGATTTTAACATATGCAAAGGTTCACACCTGCGATTTCGGTCCCGAAAAAGATCTTACTCCGGGTGATGACTTTTACGTGAGCGAGCTGGATACCGAAAAAGGTGTTATTACTGTTGGAGCAATGATATGTTATGACAGAGAATTTCCCGAAAGCGCGCGTATACTCATGCTCAAGGGAGCGGAAATAATACTTGTGCCGAATGCCTGCCCCATGGAGATAAACCGCCTTTGTCAGCTTCGCGGCAGGGCATATGAAAACATGGTGGGGATAGCGACTTGTAATTACCCCGAAACAGTTCCCGACTGCAACGGTCATTCGAGTGCCTTTGATGGTGTTGCATATCTTCCCGAGCTTTCCGGTTCCCGTGATACCTGCATTGCAGAAGCGGGTGGCGAAGAATGTATATGTATGGCACAATTTGATCTTGATATGATGCGAAGATACCGTGCAAACGAGGTTCACGGAAATGCATACAGAAGTCCTGAAAAATATAAGCTTTTGATATCCGAGGAAATAAGAGAGCCGTTTATAAGAAAAGATTACAGAAAAAGGTAACGGATTATTGAAAATGCTGCAAAAATCACGGGTCGCTAAAAAGCGGTTTCGGAATACGCTTTGGGCGAAGAAAGCTTTGATTCAGCTTCTTGGGAGCGGAAAGCTCGTATCTTCAATGAGGGTTCATCACAAGCTCACTTACTAATCATACTTGACTGGTATGAATAAAATGCGGAGCAAAGAAACGGCAGACTGCAACGAGATGCGGTCTGCCGTTTTAGTTATTAAAACAGTGCGTTGAAAAGCAGTTTGAATGTTCCGTCATTCTGATTTCTGAACTGCGGATTAAACGTATAAAGTATTATATCACCGCTGCCATACTGAGATTTTATTATGCAAGGTGTGCCGTGAAGAATGTCTTCGCCGTGGGTGTATCCGTTTATAACGGGAGAGAATCTGTCAATACTTGCAAGCACTCTTGATGTCTTGCTGAATTCAGTGGGCATAAGAACAGGTCCGTTGTTATGAGTGATGGCAAATTCCGCAGGCATTCCGAAGGTCAGATCACATTTTATGCAGGATGCTTTGATGCTTGAGCCGTTTGTGGAATACTTTGTTCTGTCAAGGCAGGAAGCTTTATCTTTAAGTCCGAGCGAAAAAGCGTTATTGACAAAATCGCAACTCTTCTCCCAGGCAACAAGCCTTCCTCCGCGACTTACAAATTCACGAAGCTTTTGCGCGCCGGCATTGCCAAGACCTGTCTGAAATTCCGGGGGCTTTGACATATCACGGGTATCACCCGTGTAAAGTGTTGCCGAATCATCGCCGGGAATTATGAGAATATCTATGTTTTCGGGAACCCCGTTTTCGCGCACGGTCTTGTCCATAACTATCTCGTAATCAAACGAATACATGTGCAAAAGGCTCCGGGTGAAGCCCTCCTCCTCGTTCCATGTGGCGCTCTTTTTTAAAAGACCTATCTTCTTACGCATGACGGGAGTGCCGTTATTTGTGAAGTTTCCGTTTTCGTCACGGTAAATCTTTTGCCCGCGTGCTAACAGGATGTTTGCGTGCTTGTAGCTGAGGTTTTCGCATGAGGGGAGCGGGAGTGTGATATTGTCATTTTCGCCGCTGTATCCAAATGGTGTCATTATGCTGTTTACTCTGTCGGAGCACGTGTGCGGTATAGTAGCAGACATATCGGGTAAGGTATGTGCGGGGATTGCTTTTACTCCCATATTCAGTGCGACACATAAGTTTGTGGAGTCCTGAACCCAAAGAGTGCCGTCGGGGCGCCGTCTTTCCATATAAGAAGGGTAGGGAATTGCTCCGAGACAATTTTGTATTACTGCGTATTTTGGTTGTGCAAGCGGTACAATAACAGTGGCCTCGGGGTATACTGCATTGTCGCATATGAATTCGGAAGTTGAGCAGTATGATTTGACTCCCTGGTTTTCCAATATCTTAAGCAGTACTTCACGTGCAGATGTGTCATTCTGGAATGATGGGATAATATACGCTTTAACATCTCCCTCGGCTCCTCTGCGTGTTTGAAGAAGAGTTTTTTCAGACATGAGCTTCAGTATATCCCTGCGGTTTTTGGCTGCATATTTCAAAAGCTCTACCGAGGCGATATACATTTGGCTGACAATATCGTAAAGATGCCATTCACCGCCCTCCCACGGGTCGGGGCAATTGACCGACGGATATATATAACCTGTCTGTATCTCCTTTTGTATGTATACGGGGGTCGCAATGCTTACGTCAGCATTTTCCGTAAGCATGCCGGCGGTATTGTGAAGCAAAGCAAAACTTGAATATGATGAGCAATTATATCCGTCAAATGTCTTTCCGCCGGAAACAACACCTTTTCGTCCCGCACGGGATAATGCCATCGCCATGTGTGCGCCATAACCGGCAACTTCGCGCAGGAGAAGCGGGCACATAGGTTCAAAATACGGGTCAACAAACGGAGAAATAGACATTCTGTCTTCCCAAGGGCACTGGTGATGGTGATCCTGGAATATCTGAGGGCACCAATCACGGACCAGAATATCATTTATGTGCTGTGCCTCAAGGGTTATTTCCCTGATGCCGTCGCGGTTGTTGGAATGTCCTGCCCAGTTATGGCGAAGATACGGTGAAACGCACCCCTCGTACTGTGTGCCGAGGTGTTTGTTGTACCAGTCGGTGAAAATTATCTCGCCGTCGGGTTCGCTGCAGGGGGCGATTATGAATATTACATTGTCGAGAATGCTTTTTATTTCGTCTGCTTCGGAAGTGATAAGCTCATGCAGCATGAGGGGTACCATTTGAGGTCCGCCCACTTCGTTGGAGTGAAGTCCGTATTGCTGCATGCATATGACTTTTCCGTCATTGCAAAGTGTTTCAATCTCCTGTCCCGAAAGTTTTACGGGATCTGAAAGTTTTTGAGAAATTTCACGGAATTTTTCCTTGTTTTTCAGGTTTTCTGCCGAGGAAACAAGGATAAAAATGAACCTGTTACCCTCACAAGATTTGCCGGCTTCAATTATTTCCATTTTGTCGGACAAGGAGTTGAGTGTATCGTAATATTCGCAAAGCTTGTCCCAACGTATCATTTTTCTGTCGCTTCCGGGGATAAATCCGAAAAAATCGGTGGGTGACGGAATGGAAATTTTCATTGAAAAGCACCTCCTTAGTGTTTTTTATTGTACATTACACAAAATATTTTGTCAATAGAAATGGGTCAAAAAGAGAAAATTGAAGTTAATTTATTATAAAAACATTGCGTTTGCAAAAAAAGCGTGCTATAATATTATATAATGAAATTTTCATATTTGAAAAGAGGTTTTACAATGACAAAAATCGATATTTTCTCGGGTTTCCTCGGTGCCGGCAAGACCACCCTTATAAAGAAACTCATAAAAGAAGCTTACTGCGGCGAAAAGCTGGTGCTTATTGAAAATGAATTCGGAGAGATAGGAATCGATGGAGGATTTTTGCAGGATGCGGGAATTGAGATCACCGAAATGAATTCGGGATGCATTTGCTGTAGCCTTGTGGGTAATTTCAGCGAAGCTCTCAAAAAGGTTCTTGAGGAATATACCCCAGACCGCATTATAATCGAACCCTCGGGGGTTGGTAAGCTTTCGGATGTTATACGCGCGGTTGAGGATATTCATGCGGAAAATGTTACTCTTAACAGTTTTACAACCGTTGCCGATGCCACAAAGTGCAAAATGTATATGAAGAATTTTGGTGAGTTTTACAATAACCAGATCGAAAATGCGAATTGTATCGTACTCAGCCGTACCTCGGACATGGATTCCGAAAAGATACAGTCAGCGGTTTCTCTTCTTCGTGAAAAGAACGCGGGAGCTACTATCATAACGACCGCTTGGGATGAGCTTTCGGGAAAGGCGATCCTTGACGCTATGGAACATAAGGATACTATGGAAGCATCGCTTGAAACAC
>JAFYUY010000012.1 GCA_017549405.1 Clostridia bacterium
AATATGCCGCCCACAGCTGCGGATCTTAAGGGCAAAAAAGATACCTACAGGCGCGAGACCTCAAATGTGCGCTCTGCGTTCAACGTTCTGCGTCTGGGTGGCTATGGCTGGGGCTCCATAGTGCGTTACAGAGGCTCTCAGCTCTATTGCGGCTCTGTGCTTTCGGAAAACAAAAACTGTATTGCGGAATACAACATCTTTGACCGTGCAACGGGAAATCTTGTTCAGCTTCCCTCAAACGCCACAGAAATACAGGATAAGAACATATATATCCAGACTGCGGGACGTCCTCTCGGTTCTCTTCGCGGTACCGGTATTTCCTGCACTTATGAAGCGGAAAAAGAAATACGCGAGCGTTGGGGCGATAAAAATGCGGTGGTCATCGTTATAGATCCCGAAAAGGAACCCGTAGAGCTTGAACTTCCCGAAGGACTGGCTTATAAAGGATGATCTGATACTGATATTAAATAAAACAAGGCAGTTACCGTGCGTGGTATCCTGCCTTGTTTTGCGTAAAAAACATTTTAAAGTTTTTATATTTTCCCGCTTTTTGCAAAGTAAATTTTTATAAAAAATTCAGACAAGCTGCAGGAAAGAGTCAATATATACATCAGCAATACTTTTGATCTTTTCCGTGTTACTGTCAGATGAGCTGTCATAGACTCCAACGCACATAAGCCCTGCCTCTTTTGCAGCGGTAAGCGCTATGAGATTATCGTCAAAGAAAGTTATTTCGGAAATATCCGCCCCCAGACGCTCTGCCGCTTTGTGATATATTTGGGGATCAGCCTTCACAAGACCAAAATCCTCCACAGACCAGACTTTTTCAAAAAGATCATACACCCCGCACCTCTTGAGACACACATCGGTCGTTATGTGAGGGCTTGCCGTGAGCACGGCAAGAATATGCCCTTCCTCCCTGAGCTTTTTGAGGTAGTTTTCCACACCGCTTTTGAGCGGTATCCTTTCGGCATAAGCCTCATAAGCATAGCCGCGCATACGCGGGAGAAGCTCTTCCTTTGAGCATTTAACACCCATTTCGATAAACAGGTCTGCCGCTCCGAGATTTCCGAGAGGTGTTATTATGTCGATTATGTTTTCGGGATACTCTATTTTTTCTTCGTTGAGTATTTTTATCATACTTTGCGCCCATTCGGGCATGGAGTCGATTAAAGTTCCGTCAAGGTCAAAAATGCAGATTTTTTTCATGTCAGTTTCCTTCTTTTTGTCAAAAAGCAGTTGAAATAAGTTGCTTTTTCTGATATTATCTATATATAAATATAATAGCTTTTTGAAGAAAATTTGTCAAGCAACCATTTCGCAATTTTTTGATTTTTTTGTGTGGGACAAGTTGATCACATAAAAATCACAAGAATCAAACGGAAAGAACGGTGATTGAAATTTTTAATTTTGAGGAAGTTTTCGAAAACATATTTCTCCTTCGGGTTCCCTTTGAAGATGTTCTGACAAGCGTTATCGCCATAAAAACAGGAGAAGGCGCGGTGCTTTTCGATTCAGCAACCACGGAAAACGATGTTAAAGAGCACATAATCCCCGCGCTCGCAAACGCAAAGATATGCCCTGATATGCTTATTTCCTCCCACTTCCATGCAGATCACATGGGTGGAGAGCCGTATCTCGCAAAGGAATATCCCGAAGCGGTACGTGCGAAGATCGCACGCGAGTGCGAGGGAGACGTCCGCAGAAAGCTTTGCGACGGCGATATACTGTTTGGTTGCCTTGAGGTATTGAATCTTCCCGGACATACCGACGATTCCCTTGCTATCCTTGACAGACGGACCATGACCCTTGTTTGCGCTGATTGCCTTCAGCAAAAAGGGGTGGGGCGCTATGGCACGGGGATTTCTGATGCTGCAGGGTATCTTTCATCCATAGCCAAACTCAGGGAAATGAGGATAGACAACATACTTTCATCGCACGATTACGTTCCCCGCGGAATATCGGCGCGCGGGGCATGCTCGGTTTCAAGATATCTTGACGAAAGCGAAAGCTATATATCGGAGCTTCGATGCTTTGCCGCATCCTGCGGGAATTGCGATTTTGCAAAAATTTCTGCGGAATATAACCGCAAAAATCCACATCTTCCGCCCGTTGGTGCAGGGACCTTTGAAGCTTGCGCCAAATTATAACGAAAGGGAAATACATAAATGACAACACTTCTTTTTGTGCGCCATGGCGAAAGTCGGGCAAATAAATATCATCTTTATACGGGGCAGACCCATATTCCGCTATCGGAGCTTGGAAAAGCTCAGGCAACCCTTACGGGAAAATATATTGCAAAAAAATATAAAGTCGACAAAATATATTCCAGCGACCTTATCCGCGCCTACGACACAGCGTGCAGCATTTCCGAGGCTTTGGGAATGCTTCCCGTATATTCCCACCCCGACCTTCGCGAGATATATGCAGGTTCATGGGAGGGCGCAAGAAACACCCAGCTTGAAAGCATATGCGCAGAGGCTTTTGATAAATGGAAAAACGATGTGGCAAACTGCCATTGCCCCGACGGTGAAACTGTGGCGGAACTGGCAGACCGTTTTTATAAAAAGGTGCTTGAAATAGCTGCGGAAAACGACGGGAAAACCGTGGTGATAGCAAGCCATGCAACCCCAATACGTGCAATAACAACCATTGCCATGTACGGAAGCATTGAAAAAATGGCTGATATCCCATGGGCAACAAACGCATCTGTTACTGTTATAGAGGTCGAGAATGGAAAACTTACCCTTAAAGAAGCATCAATAGACAGCCATCTTGGGGTGCTTTCCACGGCGCTCTGGAAAGACTGACGGGGTGACTTATTATGATAAAGGAACTTTGCTCAAAACTTGGTATCCCAAAAGATTCCGCAGAATATCTTGAAGAATGTCTTTTTAAAATACTTGCAGACAAAACCTGCGCAGACCTTCTTCTGAAAGGCGAAGAAAGCCTTTTTGAGGGGGATTTCCGCCACGATGCCATGCTTGAAGAAATATCGTCTTTGAGCGGCATACACCTTTTCACGGTAAATCTTGTTTTTGTGCTTTACTGCGCCCGTTCGCTGCTTTATGTTTACCGCGGTCAGGGACTTTCGGAAGAACTGTTTTGCGATACCATGCATGACCTTGCCTGCAAGCACCGCGAGTGCGTGACGGTCTACGGCATAGACGGAATTTTCACCCTCAAATGGTACAACCGCTTTTTCCTGTGCAAGCTGTTTGCCATTGGAAGACTGCAGTACGGAGTGAATGAATATATTTACGATGACTGGCGCGGTATTGTGAAGCGCGGTGACCTTGTTTTCGATTGCCACATCCCCTCGTCGGGACAGCCTTTTACCCCCGAAGCGGTGGAGGATTCCATGAAGCGGGCATACAAATTTTTTAAAGAGCGAGGGGAGTTGAAGGAGGACGTAATGACAATAATATGCCATTCTTATCTCCTTTACCCGGAAACACTTCACCTTTTCCCCGAAAACGGAAATGTCAGAGCCTTTGCAAAATTATTTGACCCCGTGGACCCCCATGAAGAACCCGAAAATCCCAACTTCTGGCGCATTTTCGGCAAGCAGTACGACGAAAAGTGCGGATTTGACGGCATCGAGCTTAACACTTCTCTGCGCCGCAATTTCGCAAAATATATTTCCGATGGCGGCAAAATGGGTCTTACCTACGGTGTGCTGAGATTTGATGGAAAAAAAGTGCTTGATTGACATTTTTTGTATTGACAAACATTACTTTTAAAGGTATCATTAAGTTAACTTTAAACGGTATCTACCGAATTTTAATATCCGAAAGGAAAGAAATATGAGTACTATCAAAGAATTATACTCCAAGAATCCCGTATACACAAGACGTGCGGACAAGGACGAGCTTTTCCTTCTCCCCGGCGGCAGTGCAAAATTCTGCGGTGTGTGCGACGAAGCTATCCGCTTTGTTGCGGAAAACCAATGCAAGAACAAGCATAACTGGATCCTTTTTGCAGAACAGTTCAAGAGCAATGTGGATGATGAAAACAATGCATGGAGAAGCGAATACTGGGGAAAGATGATGCGCGGTGCCGCATTCACCTATGCTTATACTCAGGATGAAGAGCTTTACGATATGCTTACAGACACCGTAAAGGATCTTCTTTCCGCTCAGGATGATCTGGGAAGAATCACATCTTACAGCGTTGAAAACGAATTCAACGGCTGGGATATCTGGGGCAGAAAATACGTGCTCCTCGGTCTTCAGTACTATATGGATATCTGCAAGGACGAAGACTTCAAAAAGACAATAGTTACTGCCATGAGCCGCACCCTTGATTACATAATCTCCAAGATCGGCCGTGAATCCGAGGGCAAGATCGCCATAACCAAGACCAGTAACTTCTGGAAAGGTCTTGCGGCAAGCTCTCTCCTTGAACCCGTTGTGAGAATGTATAACATCACCGGCAAAAAGGAATACCTTGAATTTGCAGATTATATTGTGGAAAATGGCGGTATTGAGGACGGCAATATTTATGAACTTGCATACGAGGGCAAGCTTTATCCTTACCAGTACCCCGTGACAAAGGCATACGAGATGATGTCCAACTTCGAAGGACTTATGGAATATTACAGAGTCACCGGTATTGAAAAGTGGCGTGTTGCTTCCTGCAATTTCGGAAAGCTTGTTGCCGAATCCGACCTCACCATCATCGGAAGCTCGGGATGTACCCACGAACTGTTTGACCACTCCACCGTCAAGCAGGCAAACACCCAAAATCTCATTATCATGCAGGAGACCTGCGTTACCGTAACATGGATAAAATTCATTACCCAGGTGCTTTTGCTCTGCGGTGATGCGTACCTTGTGGATCAGATAGAAACTTCCGTATATAATGCACTTCTCGGTGCAATAAACACCGAACACAGTAATGCTCTTATGGGCTTTACCTTCGATAGCTACAGTCCTTTGCTTATGAATACCCGTGCACGCCAGAACGGCGGTACCCAGCGCATGAGAAACAATACCGAAGTTTACGGTTGCTGTGTTGCCATCGGTGCTGCGGGAACAGGTCATATTCCTTCCATTGCAGTTATGGCACGTCGCGACGGTGTGGCAGTTAACCTTTACGAAAAGGGTGAGGTCTGTGCTATTACCCCCACGGGAAAGAGCGTAAAACTCACTTTCGATACCGAATATCCCTACGACGGAAAGATAAGCATCAGGGTCGCTCCCGCAAAGGCGGAAAAATTCACGGTTGCCCTGCGTATTCCCGCATGGAGTGCAAAGACCTCCGTCAAGGTAAACGGTAAGAGCATTAAAGTAAAGAGCGGTTACACCGAGATCACCCGTGAATGGACAAAGGGCGATGAAATATCAATGGAACTTGATATGAGAGTTCGCATTGTTGACGCACCCGTGGATAAGGATGATAAAAATTCAAAGTTCCATAAGGCGCTCGTTCGCGGTCCCATCGTTCTTGCACGTGATGCAAGACTCGGTGAGGAGATAGATTCCGTGGTGGATTTCGCTACCGATAAGAACGGTTTTGCAGTGGTAAAACCCACAGAGACAGCGAAGTTCTTCCGTCACCTTGAATATGCCGTAAAGCAGAATGACGGCAGTTACATCCACATGGTGGATTATGCTTCCGCAGGCAAGACCTGGCGTCGCGATTCCATTATGACAGCGTGGATGCCCACAAAGAACTACTGGAAATTCAGCGAAGAAAAGCCCGTGACATTCTACATGGGTGAGGCAAAGAAATATCTTGCCGATAATGACGGCATACCCGGCATGGCGGAAGAAGCGCAGAAATGGAAGATAGAGCGTGACGGTTTCTATGTGCGTCTCAAAAATTGCGCAAGCGGCAAATATCTTGCCATGACAAAGCACAATGACACAGTAAAGCTTGAAATGAAAGACAAATGCGAGTGCGATTGCCTTAAGTGGACCCTCACAAAGGCTGTGCTCAACAGATTCTCGCTTGAAAACAAGCTCTTCGGACTTCAGCTCTTCTATGACCGTCAGAGCGGCGGACTCATTCTTGAAGCGCCTTTCTCGGAACACTTTGTTTACGATACCTGCGTATGGAGAGAATTTGCTCTTAAAAACTGAATAAATAATAAAATCGGAGATGCTTTTAAAAGAAGCATCTCCCTTTTTTCATATTGCACAAACAAATTAACAATTTTATTCAAAAAATAGTTTTATACAACTATTGATTTTTTTATTTGTTTATATTATAATATTAAATTAATATGAGATATTATAACCAATTTCAGTTTGATAATTTTTGAAATATAAAGAAAGGAAGAGTAAACCATGGCTTACTACTACACCGAACCTTCACACACATTCAGCGAATACCTTCTTGTTCCCGGATATTCCAGCGCGGAATGCATTCCTGCAAACGTTTCTTTGCGCACACCTCTGGTAAAGTTCCGCAAAGGCGAAGAGCCTGCGCTCTCAATGAACATTCCGCTCGTTTCTGCTATCATGCAGTCTGTATCCGATGACAAAATGGCAATAGCCCTTGCGAAGGAAGGCGGAGTTTCGTTTATCTACGGTTCGCAGACTATCGAGGATCAGGCAGCCATGGTCCGCAGAGTAAAGAATTATAAAGCAGGCTTTGTAACTTCCGATTCCAACCTCTGCCCCGGAAGCACTCTTGCTGATGTTATTGCGCTTACCGAAGAAAAGGGTCATTCCACCATTGCGGTCACCCATGACGGTACTCCCAACGGCAAGCTCCTCGGTATCATCACAGGAAGAGATTACAGAGTCAGCCGTATGTCTCCCGAAGACAAGGTCGAAACATTCATGACTCCCCTTGAAAAGCTTGTCACAGCTCCCGAAGGAACTACTCTTAAGATCGCAAACGATATTATCTGGGAGCACAAGCTCAATCAGCTTCCTATCGTGGATGCCGAAGGAAATCTTGTTTCCTTTGTTTTCCGCAAAGACTATTCTCAGCACAAGGAAAACCCCCACGAGCTTCTTGATAAGAACAAGAGCTATGTTGTCGGCGCAGGTATCAATACCCGCGACTATGCAGAGCGCGTTCCCGCCCTCGTTGAAGCGGGTGCTGATGTTCTTTGTATCGACTCCAGCGAAGGTTTTACCGAATGGCAGAGCAGAACTATCGCTTTCGTTCGTGAAAAATACGGTGACACCGTAAAGATCGGTGCCGGAAACGTTGTTGATGCAGACGGTTTCCGCTTCCTCGCAGAAGCAGGTGCAGACTTTATAAAGATAGGTATCGGCGGCGGTTCGATCTGTATCACCCGTGAAACAAAGGGTATCGGACGCGGTCAGGCAACGGCAGTTATCGAAGTTGCAAAAGCTCGTGACGAATATTATAAAGAAACAGGCATTTATGTGCCCATCTGTTCCGATGGCGGTATCGTTCACGATTACCACATCACTCTTGCCCTTGCTATGGGATGCGATTTCTGTATGCTTGGCAGATACTTCTCCAGATTTGAAGAAAGCCCCACAAATAAGGTTTGGGTAAACGGAAGCTACATGAAGGAATACTGGGGCGAAGGAAGCGCACGTGCACGCAACTGGCAGAGATATGACATGGGCGGTGCCGCAAAGCTTTCCTTTGTTGAAGGTGTTGACTGCTACGTTCCTTATGCCGGACTTCTGCATGATAATGTGGCTGTTACTCTTTCCAAGGTTCGCTCCACCATGTGCAACTGCGGAGCACTCAGCATTCCCGAGCTTCAGGAAAAGGCAAAGCTTACTCTTGTAAGTGCCGTTTCCATCGTGGAAGGCGGAGCACACGACGTTCTTGTTAAAGATAAAGTTACTCAGTAACATTAAACTGTAATATGAAAATTATTATTGTAGGCTGCGGTAAAATAGGCACTACCATAATTGCAAACCTTGTAAGCGAGGGGCACGATGTGGTGGGCATAGATTCCGACCCCGCCGTAATATCAAACCTCACAGACCTTTATGACGTTATGTGCGTATGCGGTAACGGCGTGGACTGCGACGTTCTTGCGGAGGCGGATGTTGATAAGTGCGAGCTTTTTGTGTCTGTTACCGGGTCCGATGAATTCAATATGCTGAGCTGCTATCTTGCGGGCAAAATGGGAGCGAAAAACACCATCGCCCGCATACGCAACCCCGAATATAACGATAAGAGCCTTGGATTTATGCGAAACGAGCTTGAGCTTTCCGATTCCATAAATCCCGAGCAGCTTTGCGCCCGAGAGATCTACAACATACTCAAATTCCCGGGAGCCGTGGGCATTGAAACCTTTTCCGCAAGAAAATTCGAGCTGCTTGAGATAAGATTAAAGCCGGATTCCCCCTTTGACGGAACAAGCCTTGCGGAGCTGCGAAGAAAATTCCAGGCGAAATTTCTTGTGTGCGCCGTGGAACGCGACGGAGTTGCCATCATTCCCGACGGTAGCTTTGTTCTGCGTGGCGGAGACAGGATAGGAATTACCGCAACCCCCTCAGAACTTTCAAAGCTTTTGCGTGAAACAGGTCTTTTGCAGAAAAAAACACGTTCTGTGATGATACTTGGCGCAAGCACCACGGCATTCTATCTTGCAAAACGGCTTATTGATGCGGGTATATCCGTAAAAGTTATAGAGATCTCCCGCGAGCGTTGCGAGGAATTCAGCCGAAAGCTTCCTTCCGTAACCGTTATTTGCGGAGATGGTGCAAGTGCTGAGCTTCTTATGGAGGAGGGAATAGATTCGGCCGATGCCTTCGTTTCCATGACGGGGCTTGCCGAGCAGAATATACTCATATCCTGCCTTGCCGCTTCCCGCAATGTTCCCTCGGTAATCACAAAGATAAACCGCTCGGAGCTTATATCCATGGCGGAAAAAATGGGACTTGAGTCCATCATATCCACAAAAAAAATAGTGGGTGACCTTATAACGGGTTATGCCAGAGCTTTGCAGAATTCCATAGGAAGCTCTGTGGAAACACTATATAAGCTCATGGACGGCTCCGTAGAGGCACTGGAATTTTCCGTGCAGAGCGATTTTGAATACACAAATATTCCTCTTAAAGATATGAAACTTCGCAAAAACATACTTATTGCGGGTATTATCCGCGGAAATACGCCTATAATCCCTGCAGGCTCCGATATCATTCTGCCCGGGGATAAGGTGGTAGTTTTTGCATCAGGCACACGACTTTCGGTTCTGTCCGATATAATGGCCTGACATATGAAAGGTTAAATTGATTCATGAATTACAAAATGGTATTCGGCACAGTCGGCACCATTATGCGGATAGAAGCACTCCTTATGCTTGTTCCGCTCATCACAGCTTTAATATACAGAGAGGCGGGAACGGCTGTGGCTTTTGGCATAACCGTTGCCGCCGCCTTTATTTTCAGCTTGCTGTTATCTTATCTGTGCCGCACAAAAAATCAGACTATATACGCAAAAGACGGTTTTGCCATAGTATCCCTTGCGTGGATCATACTTTCTGCCGTGGGAGCGTTGCCCTTTGTGATAAGCGGTGATATTACTTCATATGCCGATGCTTTTTTTGAAACGGCAAGCGGATTTACCACCACGGGTGCATCGATATTGCGCGATGTGGAATCCATGTCATACGGGTGCCTTATGTGGCGAAGCTTTACCCATTGGGTCGGCGGCATGGGAGTGCTGGTGTTTGTTATGGCATTCATCCCGAACCTTGCCGACCGCTCCATTCACATCATGCGTGCTGAAGTGCCGGGGCCCGTTGTGGGCAAGCTCGTGCCTCGGATACGTGATACGGCAAAGGTGCTTTATATAATCTATGCGGCAATGACAGCCGTGCAGGTGGTTTTGCTTCTTGTGGGCGGAAATACCTTGTTTGATAGTATAGTTCATTCCCTCGGCACTGCGGGTACAGGCGGTTTTGGTATAAAGGGCGATAGCCTGGCGGGGTATTCCGCATATACACAGTGGGTAACTGCGATTTTTATGCTGATGTTTGGTATAAATTTCAATCTGTATTATCTCATACTCATGCGTAAGGCAAAAAGTGCGGTAAGATCCACGGACTTGTGGACTTATATAGGCATTGGAGGAGTATCGATAATACTTATAACCGCAAATCTGCGCGGACTTTACCCCACGCTTTCGGAAACAGTGCGCCATGCAGTTTTCCAGGTAGCATCTATTATTACCACCACGGGTTATTCTACGGTAGATTTCAATCTGTGGCCGGGATTTTCAAAAGCCGTGCTTCTCATACTTATGTTTATAGGCGGCTGCGCAGGCTCCACCGCAGGCGGTCTGAAAATTTCACGAGTGGTAATTCTTTTCAAGACCATCGTCCGCGAGGTAAAGCAGACCATTTCACCGCGCTCCGTATCGGTTATAAACTATGAAGGAAAAGAGCTCGAAAAAAGGACAGTTTCAGCGGTAGCTGTTTATTTTGCCCTGTATATATTCTGCATTCTTGCGGTATTCCTTGTTATAAGCTTTGAACCTTTTGATCTTGAGACCAACTTTTCTGTAGCAGTTTCGTGCTTCAACAATATAGGTCCCGCCTTCGGTGCGGCAGGACCTATGGCAAGCTATGCCGATTATTCTGCCTTTTCAAAGGTGTTTCTTGCTTTTGCCATGTTGTTCGGAAGACTTGAGATATTCCCCATGCTCATATTCTTTAACCCGCGCACATGGGCAAGTTCGCAAAGATGAACAAGGGAATCCGGTTATAAAGTCTGCGTTTTGTCCATGCTTTGAAATGTGGCGGAACGGTCAGCATTTCCCCGATTTTTTTACCGCAAGATCAATGAGAAATCCGAAGCACACACCAAGAGAAGCCGATGCTGCTATGTACTCAAGCGAGCTTTTTGCGCTCTGAGCGATCTTAAGATAAAAACAACCGCGGTAATATAACACCGCACAGTATATGGCAAGACTTACTGCACAAAGCGCAACGGCAAGAAGCGACAGGCGAATGTATTTTACGGATATTTTATCCATGGCGCAAAGCTTAGAGAGAATTTTCTTCATTGTGATGTCTCCTTATTATAAAGAATAATTTAAAAACATTTGAAAAGAGTTGAATTTATTGTCAAAAGTCGGCATATCCACCGCCTGCTTCTACCCGCAGGACACATTCTTATCCTTTAAGGAAGTCCTTTCGGCAAATGTTCCCGTGGCAGAGGTCTTTATGAACTCCCTTGAGGAGCTTGAAAAATCAAATCTCGACCGCTACCGCACGGAAATGGCGGCGCATGGCACGGAAATAATCTCATTCCACCCATATACTTCCGCCTTTGAAAGTCTGTTGTTTTTTTCAGAATACACCAAAAGGCTTTCCGACGGAATAGAGCTTTATAAGCGTTTTTTTGAAGGTGCGGCATATCTTGGTGCGAAATTCTTTGTATTTCACGGTGAAAGAAATGTGCCGACATTTTCCCGCGGACTTTCGGAAGACGGTGTTATATGCGAAGCTTACGGCAGACTAATAGATGCCGCGCGTGCATTTGGTCTTACCTTTACTCAGGAAAACGTGAATAATCACCGCTCTCATTGTGCGGAGCACATTTTAAAGCTTCGCGAGCTTGTTCCCGATCTTATGTTTACCTTTGATCTTAAGCAGGCTCTTCGAGCAAAGCAGAACTATGCCGACATTATTACCGCCATGGGCGACAGAATGTGTCATATACACATAAACGATTTCGGTGACCATGAGTGCTGTTTGCCTTTTACGGGGAATGTGGATCTTCCCGATGTGGCAAAGAGATTGCACGATATAGATTACTGCGGTGATTATGTTTTAGAGATCTACCGCACGGGATTTTCGGATATAAGCGAGCTTTGCGAATCCCTTGAGAAAACCAAAAAACTATTTTGCAAATGATATTTCGGAGGTGTATTTATGAAATGTCCTTCCTGCGGGCATCTTGAAAGCAAGGTGCTTGATTCCCGCCCTTCGTCTGAGGGTGCAAGTATAAGACGCCGCCGCGAGTGCCTTATGTGCCAGAAGCGCTTTACCACATTTGAGACCATTGAAAATATGGGTTTTGTGGTAGTTAAGAAAAACGGAAACCGCGAGATCTTCGACCGCACAAAGCTTGTGGGCGGAATGATACGTGCCTGCGAGAAGCGTCCCGTTTCCGTAAAGCAGATCGAAAATGCCGTAAACGATATTGAAATGCACTTGCAAAGCACCATGCGCAGCGAAGTGCAGTCGTCCGAGATCGGCGAGCTTGTTATGGAAAAGCTCAAGGCACTTGATGAGGTTGCCTATGTGCGTTTTGCCTCGGTATACCGTCAGTTCAAAGACATAAATACGTTTATGGAAGAACTCAAGAAACTGCTTGGCGACGAGAAAAAATAATAAAACAAAAAGGACAGCGCAAACAACGCTGTCCTTTTACTGTGTCAAAAAATATCAAAATGTAAAGTGTGATAAAGAACTCCGGGGTGAAAGCATTAAGAAACCTGAATGCCGTATGTGTAGTTCGAAACGGGGTTGATGTAGGTGCCGTCCATTACCATGGAGAACTTGGTTCCGGATTTGAAAATATAGCCGCTCTTGCCGGTCTTGCCGATGATGCTCTTTATAGCAACGGCATCGCCGACCTTAACTGAAACCTCGGAAAGATTCTGGTAAATGGAAAGCACATTGCATCCGTGATCGATAATGACTGTTTTTCCGCAGTATGCAAGCTCACCCACATATGCGATCTTTCCGGTAGCTGTTGCCACAACATCCTTGCCCTCCTCAGCTTCAAGAACAACGCTTGTATTGATGTAGGGAGTAGATGCACGCAGGTTCGTATCGGCAATTATCTTGGTGCCAAAGGCGGGACTGCCCGTTTCAGCAGAAGGTACGGGATTTGCAAATTTGTATGTACCGCCGGTTGCAGCACCGTCATCCCAAAGGCGTTCTTTTCCGCTCTGTTCGCATACCTGCTTCACAATGGCATCAAATTCCGCTTTTGATGTGTCGTAGGCGGATGTGCCGTGGGCAATGGCGATCTGATTTTCCTGGAAAGTTTTATTGTTTACGGTGAAGTTGAATGAGCTTTCTTTATCTCCCGCAATAACGTTTATAACGTACTGTCCGGGCTTTGTGGAAAGGTCGATGGGAAGAAAAGCAAATTTTTTGCCGTTTACTTCATGCACTCTTGTGGGAGGAAGCTGAATTTCGGAAACAAACGTTACTGTCTGACCTTCGTTGAGGTTTTTGAATTTCACGATGGTAAATTCACCGGGAGAAAGCTTTCCGTCCACCACAGTATATGAGACGGGAATATCGTAAAGAAGTTCCGCGGTATATGTTGCCATACCGTAGCTTTCACCGTCATCGGCGCTCAGCCATTCCGCCTTTATCTCGCACACGAGAGGCGTGTCGGACTCATAGGAGAGCTTTTGCGGAAGCTCCGCAATGGATTCCACGGAATCTGCAAAATGAACAGAGGTGTCCCCACGGTAAACTGTGAACTCACACTTGTCGGGAGCATTTGAAAATTCCATGCTGAGTGTATCGGATGCACCGAAGTTTATTATCGGGTTCTGCACCGTGGGAGTAAGGAAGCCGTCGGAATATCCGTCACCCTGCTTGAATTTCCATTCATAACCGTCGTTTGCCGTATAAACATAACTACCCGATACGGTGTTCAGCTTGAGGGTAGGCACGGTGTAGTTGTTGCAAAGATATGCAAATTCCTTGCGCAGGGAAATTGTTTTTGCTTGTTCAGGCGCTATTCTGTAAAATGTACCTGAAGCATCGGAAATATAACATTCGTCAGCATCGTTATCCACATAGAAATTATAGGAATATTTCTCGTTAAGCTCGTTATATGTAACGACCGTGGGGCGTTCTGAGGAAATGTCACGCACGGGGCGGTCTATTTTTCTTGCGTCCGACACGGCAGCAAGGTAAAGATCAAGCTCCTCGGGGTCGGAATAAGAGAATTCATATCCGTCACGGTTGGTTATAACAAGGCTCAGAAGAGTTGTGTTTGTGGGTTTTTCGGTGTTTATGGAAAGAGAAAAATATACTATAAAAACAAGCGGAACACACAACAGAAGGCTGAGTAATATGTAGGTAGATTTTTTCAGCATGGCTTTTTTCCTTTCTTTTTATATTTCAATATATATTATACAGAATTTTTATATGTCGGTCAATATATTTTGACGGCACATTTATGAATTTTGTTCCGACGCACCGTTTGGTCTTGCCACAACACGGTTTATGGTAAAGCCCTTTGCGGAAAAATTTGCCTCGTATTCCGTCACAACATTGTCGGCATTATACTCCGAGTTGTGCAGATCATATGTTATGTCGGAAAGGGAATATCTGCATTCCGCCATTTCCTCAAGGGAAAAATCAAACAGGGGGCGGTTGTCGGTCTTAAAAAAGACTGCGCCGTCATCCTTCAGTATCTTTCGGTAGATATCAAGGAAGGTCCTGTATGTAAGTCTTCTCTTTGCATGCTTTTTCTTTGGCCAGGGGTCGGAGAAGTTAAGATATATTTCAGAAAGCTCCCCTTCCTCAAAAACTTCTTCAAGCTTTGCCGCATCGATATCTGCGAAAACCACATTTTTAAGTTCTGCGTTATAGGATTTTTCCACCGCCATTACCAGTACATCGCGTACTTTTTCCACGGCAATGAAAAATTTTTCGGGATGTTTTTTTGCCGTTTCGCACACAAAGGTGCCCTTTCCGCAACCTATTTCAAGACTTAACGGGAGGCCCTCCGAAAACTCAAGCCATTTTCCTCGAAGCTTTGACGGTTCTGTTATTATCATATCACCGCAGGCGACCATTCTGTCTTCGGTGTGTTTTTTCTTTCTCATTCTCATGACGGCAGAAACTCCTTTTGTATAAATGTGTAACTTACACGGCTGAAATTGTTTTTTTTACAAAAAAACCGTTTTTTGTAATGCGAATATTTATTTTGATATCGGGATAAAATATGCTCGGATACCGTGCGCAAAAAAGTGCGCGGCACCTAAACTCAATAAAGATAAGAGGTACTATTTATGCTTGACAGAATTGCGTTGATACTGACTATTGTCGGTGCGCTCAACTGGGGCGGTATCGGTCTTTTCCGATTCGACACAGTTGCATGGCTTTTCGGCGGTCAGGATGCTCTTTTAAGCCGCGTGGTCTATTCGCTGGTGGCACTTGCGGGTGTGTGGTGCATATCGCTTCTTTTCAGAAGCCGCGAATTGCTTGAAGACCGTGTTGATTGAATAAGCGACCGAAAGAATCTGCCTTCATCGGAATGATGGGGGCGGATTTTTTTCAGCGTGAAAATTTTTCTCTGACGTGATCGGAAAAACTCTTTTCCGTGCCCGAATAAGTGCGGGCAAAATCTCTGTTTGCCGCAAGGACATTTGACAAAAGTCCGTATGTGGAGGAGACGATCTTTGCATCCGTGCCGTAAGTATATACCGCATCATACGCATTACTCATGCACAGCACTCTTGCTGCGTATGCCGAAGCATTGTCACGCAGATAATAATACGCAAAAGCATTGCCGACAGCGTTTTCGCTGAAAGACTTATCATATGCGTATATGGCATTGAGCACTTTTCCGGCAAGCACGCTGTCGGAAACATTAAGGGGTACGGCATATCCGCACACAGAACTGTCGGTGTGACTTATATATTCCGCCTGCTCCGCATTTCTTTTTGGCATGGGTGCCACGCCCCAGTCAAGGGGGAGATAAGCAAGACGCTCGGCAAGGCTTAGCTTTTCGCAAAGGAAAGCAAGTCTTCCTTCGGAAAAAGCGGAAAATGCCGCATCTCCGGGGGTGCGCACTGGGTAAAGGGCACCGTTTTTGACGCATATGTTGTATATTTCGGAATACCAGTCATCTTCCTTTGTGGTGGCAAAATCCATTTTAAGAGCTCCGTCCTCACCGACCGATGTGAACTTCTTTCCGAAAGAGGCAAAGACCGCGCGTGCAAAGCCTTCTGTGTGAGATGGGGAAGCGTAACCGTAACGGTCATAATTTCTGTTCATCCTGCCGTTTTTGTCAATATCCGCAACTGCGGCAGATGATATTTCAAGGAATTTTTCCCAGGTCCACTGACCCGAGGATATAAGCGACGGCACATCGTAACCGAGTCCTGCCATGAGGTACTTGTTGTAGAAAACACACCAGGCGTATCTGTCATCAAAGGCGGAGTCGCCGTAGATACCGTAAATATTTTCCCCGCACAGCGCAGTGTCCTCAAAGGCATATGCCGTATATTCCGCATTCTCGTCAAAAAAGGGCAGAGAATAAAGGCTTGAAAGAAGCCCTTCCTCGGCACATTGCGAGATGGTATCCATGGGCATGTAAACAAGATCGCAAAAAGCGGTATCGCTTTCGGAATAATAAAGCCTTACGGGTATTGCCGATGCGTCTGCCGGCACCACTTTTATGTCTATATTATATTTTTTCTCAATGGCTGCAGTACGTGCAGACAGCGACTGCGCTATAAGACCTGAGGAGTTTTCCCCGTCGGCAAAAGAGATGTCTGTTGCCGCGATGATAAATTCACGACCCCCGTGATCTTCATCGGGGAGAGCGGCAAAATGATCTGTGCGTGTGCTTTCCGTATCGTTCTTCTGAGCTGTATCTGCGGGAGTATCTTCAGAAGAGTTTTCGGGAACGGAAATTTCTTCGTTTATGTTTTCTTTGTTTTCCTGCGGATAAATTTCCCCGCACGAGGCGGCACACAAAAGCATTACCGCCGAAAGGATCGAACAAAAAACACGTTTTTTCATAAACTGCTCCAAATAGTATTTATTTTTTGCGGTGAAAATATTTTAACCCTGCTGTTCCAGCTTGTTTATGAGTTCCACTCTTGCTGCGTGTCTTCCGCCGTCCTCGAATTCTGCTTCGAGATATGCATCCACAATCATTTTTGCGGTCTCAATTCCGATAACTCTGGCGCCAAAGCATATAACGTTTGAATTGTTGTGAATGCGGGTGAGCTTTGCGCTGTAGACCTCGGATACCGCAGCCGCACGCACACCGTGAACCTTGTTTGCGGCAATCGACATTCCGATACCCGTGCCGCAGATAAGTATGCCGCGGGAAGCGGGATCTGCGGCGACCTTGCGTGCAACACGCTCCGCGCTTACAGGGTAATCTATTTTTTCACCGATATTTATACCAAGGTCTTCCACATCATGGTTTTTCTCGCGCAGATACTGCGCGATCTCGTTTTTCATTTCGATGGCTGCGTGGTCGCAAGCTATGTAGAGTTTCATTTTGTATTCTCCTTTATGTTTTTTATTCTGATTCAATATCTTCCATGGTTATCTGTATGCCCTCATCAGGGGTATCGGGAATCACGCCTTCTGCGGGAATTATATTAGGCACTTCGATTTTGTCGGTACCGTCATCATGGAGAGTGGCATCTCCCACATCCATCTCCTGCTGTTCGTCGCCTTCATTGAAAGCACGGCGGATCTCTTCCAGCTCGGGCAGATTTTCAAGCTCCTCGGTGGAGGCAAGTCCGAATGTGCGCAGAAAAACGGGGGTGGTGCCGTAAAGGATCGGGTGCCCCGGCGCATCGAGTCTGCCCACTTCCTCGATCAGTCCCTTTTCCGCAAGGGAGGCTGTTACCGAGGGGGATTCCACCCCACGCACTTTATCAATAAACGCTCGTGTTACGGGTTGGTTATATGCTATTATGGCAAGGACTTCGAGCGCTGCACGTGAAAGAGGCTGGTTGCGACGGAGCTCAAGTGCCGTACGGACGATATCGCCGTATTCGCTCTTTGTCACAAGCTGGGCATATCCGTCATAAATAACAAGCTCTATGGCAGATTCATTATTCTTATACTTTTCCGCAAGCTTTTCCAGAGCGCCCGGAATATCCGCTGCGGGCGCACCGACTGAAAGTGCAAGCTTATCAAAGGAAACTGCGGCACCGCAAGCGAAAAGGACCGCTTCGCATGCCTTTATTATGTAATCAAGATCGACAATGCCGTCGAATACCTGTTGGTTATCCATAGTTAATATATAATCTCCGGTCTTAAATTTCTGATTCTTCCGCAGTATCGCGGTTCAGGATTATGTCGCAGTCGGAATAATCCTCGCTGTAATAAGCGATTTTTATTCGCTTGCCCTTTATAAGTTCAAGCAGGGCAAGAAAGGTGGCAACAACCTCGTCGCGGCTCGTCACTTCCTCGAAAAAGCTGTCAAGCCTGCGTTTTTCGGTCTTAACAAGCTTTTTAAGAACGTGCAGTATCTTTTCTCCCACGCTCACCTGACGGGTCGCGGTGAGGTGGCGCCCGATGTTTTGCTCCATCTCAAAATATTCAACGTCCGCTTCTTCGTTGCGTGCCAACGCTCTGCGTAATGCATCTCGCAGTATCTCAACATCGTGGGTGAGCTTGTATTCGGGATCTACTCCGATATCCTCAGACGGTTTTTCGTAGCGTCCGCGATATGTGAATTCACGTTCGTGCAATACCTCCGCTGTTTTTTTTGCACGCTGATATTCAAGCAGCATATCCACAAGCTCTTGTCTTGGGTCTTCCTCGTCTTTCTGGACGGGCAGAAGCATGCGGCTTTTTATGAGCATAAGGCGTGATGCCATCACAATAAAGGAGGATGCCACTTCCATGTTGAACATTTCCATTTCGTGAATATACTCCATGTATTGCTCAAGTATGGTCGCAATGGGAATATCGTAAATATTTACTTTGTTTTTCGCAATAAGGGCAAGCAGAAGGTCAAGGGGACCTTCGAATATTTCGAGCTTAAAGGACGGTGCTTCGTCCTCGGGCTCCTCGGCATCAAAAAGGGTGGGTTGTTCGTCCGTATCGGGTATTTCAATATCGAGCGAGGACAGCTCTTTTGTGTCAAGCGTTTCTGTCATGGAGCACCTCACATCTTGCAAAGGAGTTCAAAGGGGATAAGCCCCACTGTGCTGTATATAAAGTGCGACACTGCGGAAACGCAAACGGAAAGTATTCCGGTGAACGCACCGAGGTAGAGAAGAAACAGAAGTCCCAGCTGGAAATAGCGCTCGTAACGGAATGACCACAACGCAAGCTTTCTCGGCAGGCATGCGGTGAGAAGACGCGAGCCGTCAAGGGGCGGAATGGGGATAAGGTTGAAAACAGCATAGCCCACATTGAGGGAAACACCAAGGCTGAAGAATGTTACAAGCATCATTACGGGGGTGGAAAAATCTATATAAGTGGCAATTACCAAAGAAATGTTTGAAAGCAGAGCAAAAACAAACGCCATTAGTATGTTGGAAAGCGGACCTGCGAGGGAAACGGCAACAAAGCCCCACTTTGCGTTTTTCATATATCGTGTGTTTACGGGCACTGGTTTTGCGTAACCAAAGCGAAAAAACAAAAGAAGAAGAAAACCTACGGGGTCAAGGTGCTTTAACGGGTTGAGGGTAAGTCTTCCGAGGTCGTGTGCGGTATGGTCGCCCATTTTATATGCGGCATAGCCGTGGGCACATTCGTGCACGGAAATGGAAAGCAGAATGATGGGGATCAGCAAAAGCACTTGTATAACGTAATCGGTGCTTGCGTTGCCCGATAAAATATCTCTCAGCATAACATAAAACTCCCAAAACAAGTAAACAATAACAACGGTACGGCAAATTACCGCACTTTAAAATAATCTATCAATATATTATAACCCATTTTATTTATAAAGTCAACAAATCAGAGAGATTTTCAGATGTAAAATAAAAAATAATGTTTTGCGGAGAAAGGAAATGCCATGAAAAAACCGATGTATTTTGTTATATATATCTGCCTTTCCTTATCTGCGTGTCTTGCGGCACAGTATTTTTGCGCACGCGAAACGCAAGAACTTTTACGGAATGTATTCGGTAAAGGGGCACACGTAGCATCTGCGTTGATCACGGGTGCCGACAGACTCGGCTTTCTTTTCTACGGCATATTCCTTTACGGTGCGGCGGCAGACTGTGACTATGAGGTAAAATATTTTTGCAATTTCAGCCTTGCGGCGGCATTTCTCAACCGGATGTGTGTTTTTGGCACAGCGGCGGTTTCGGATATTTTGAGCACATTTCTTTTCTTTGCATTTTTTGCCGTTGCTTTTCATTATTCGGTAAGCCTTCGCAAAAAGACATCATTCGCCGCACTGCCTGCGGCAGCAATGTCCTTGCTTCTTTGCTCTTTGCGTTTTTTATGACGCTTTACGCAAGTCGATTTGTGGAGTTGGTCAAAAATCCAAACAACATTTTGTTAAAAGTGACATGGATATTGCTATTGTGAAAAATGCCATTGTATGATATAATAAAATATCTTGTTTCAGATCAAAATTCACAAAAAGGAGTACAAAATGAACACTAAAAAGCTTTTGGCTGCCATAATGGCAGTAACGCTCATTCTGTGCATGATCCCCTTTACCGCATCGGCGGCTGCCGAAGTGCTTATGGTAGACGGAGAGCGCACGGCATTTGTCA